>JBEGUT010000408.1:0-4493 GCA_041178745.1 Planctomycetota bacterium
AGTGGGGTGGGAGGACTGCTACTTGGAGAAAGGTTTTCTAGGCTAACAACTTATGGTCCAATCGCCCTGAGGTCTGGTCCTACAAAAAATCCCATTCCTACATGGAACGATCGATCGGCTGGATAGCCACAGTCGTTCTTCTCGCGGGTGCATTTCCTGGCGTTAAATATAGCTTGGTTGATCACTCTTCTATCAAGCCCCGACTTCCAGCAATGATCTTGCGTCTTAGCCTTTTACTTTTTGTTATTTCTCTTGCTGCACTTGCATTGGAGTTCACATCGCTCGAGTGGCTGGAACGACTGATGACCAAGCATTCAAAATGGATAACTGTCTGGTCTGTGATTAGCTTGCAATTGCGTTGTGGTTCCTCTGGCTGACTGCGAAACTTTCGAGGGCTTTTCGAATAGACATTCCAGGTATCGGAAGAAGTAGAAAAAATGCACACCACCACCACTATCGGGCTACTGTTAGTTGGCGTAGCATTGATCGCGAGGGACTCCAATGTTGTTCCGTCAAGGCCCTGCCTGTTTGATAACTGAGTAAAGCAGAATGCAAAACAGAGAAATTGCCGCTGAGACGCTTAAAGTGTTGACGTAAAAGGGAGAGGCTAAGTAAACTCAGGCGTGGCGATGTTGGAAGAAGCCCAAACGAAAAGCGGATAGTAGAAGTCGTAGCAGCATGTCGGTTACCACCCAAGTTAAACAAACGATTCAACGCGAATTAACGTGGTTCTATCCCTGGCTTATTCAGTTCTCGCGACGCCTACTTGGTAGTGAACGTCCTGGACACACCTTGCAGCCTACCGCTTTGGCCCATGAAGTACTTGGGAAACTGATGGTTTGGGAAGGTGACTTTGTTGATTCCACTCAAAGAGATTTGCAGCAACTTGCTGCTTCTGTCGCAAGAAAAACATTGATCGACTCTGGCCGAAGATACGCAACACGCCAGAAAGTTTTAGCGCACATCACAGCCGAAGCACAGGAACGGCAAGAAATGAAACCCCAGTCCTTCGAGGAACTGTTGGCCGCTCTTGAAACTTTACAAAACTTCGACCCTCAACTAGCTCGTTTAGTAGAATTACGGTTCTTCGAAGGTTACTCGGAGGAGGAAGCCGTCGAGATTCTTGGTATTTCGTCTCGTACGGCAGCACGAAAGTGGAAGTTCGCAAAAGCCTATTTAGCAAAACATGTTTTACAAGCTTAAATAGCGTCTCAAAGAAATGTTCTTGATGTAGCATTCTCGGATCGGTGGAAGAGTCTATCGCTTTAAATAGTGAACCAGCGACGATGAATCTGCAAGCCAAGAAGACGCCCATTAAGATTTATTCTTAACGGTTCAATTGTCACCCGGCAACTCTGTCACTTTTCAAACCAGACGTCTAATCGGGCTGCCCATTTCTCAATCTGCTGTTGTCGCAACGCTTGAGCCCCTGCATAACCAATCGGATCATCGGGCGTAGGATGATAAAGAAGCTTTGTTGCCCTAGCTGTGATTTTTACATCAACTTCCGTTGAACCACGGGCATACTCAGTGATATCAAAGCTTTCTCGAATGACATTCTCTTGAGTTCTGGCCCCAAGTTCTGCGAATTTCAGAAATCGTCCGCTTGTAGCTGCAGATTTCAATTCAATATCCAACTCTGCACTTTCATCAAATGCATAAAAGGCTACGACCTGTAAACTCAGAAATATACTCTTCAGCGATTTCTTGTTTTCTAGTGGAAAGCGAATAATAACCGAACCGTCCTCGTTAGGTTTTCTCGGGCAGAAAAAACGCGTCTGTGGTCCATCTTCAGGCTTTCCCTCGGTAACTAATACAATCCCCTCCCGAGCTATGATAAAAGGTAAGCGGTCGCTCCACAGATCCACCACTAGTGATTGGTCAGCGGGTATCTGTGGATAATTCGAAAACGTGATTCGAGATGTCGTTGGGGCGGTGCTAAGGCTTAAATACCCAATAACTCCGCTGACTAAAGCCACCACAATCCAAAACCATATCACCCTGCGCATCATAGCTCTCCTCGATGCCAGAGACAGACACTTCCGGCCTGTACCGCATCCGTCGCCAATGCTTTGACAACTAGCATAATTGGCGGCCTACCTGTACCATCCCAGGTCCGCTTGGTTGATAGTACAACTCGAAAACGCAATTCACTGCACTTTGCTAATAGATCGGGATCAATCGTGCCTACCAAATCGCGCTGCGTTAATCCTCCGAAATAATTTTCACGACGTCGCAAGCAAATCCATTTCTGCTTGTTGATACCATCCACCGAAAGTCTAGATGCTTGCTCATCTTTTGTGGTGGGTAGCACGTAAAGTTCGCAGCACACTTCACTTGGTGGCGCATCGCATTGAACGACAATTCGTACCATATTCCAATGAATTGCGGACTGCGGCAAAACCAATGGCTCGGACTCGACAGCCACACTTCGAACGGCAGCCTTAATTCCCCAAAATTTCTCTTGATCGGCGTAGTAGATCGTTTCAGGAACCGTCAAATCTTTGATTCTAGGGTCATCCAATGAGATCAAATCCACACCGGTCTGGGGGATTTTAAATTCGATGGGTAAGAGCGCATCCTCCAAAGCACCGGGAATAAAGTGCGATTTGATCGTTGGGCGATTGGCGAACCAAGCTTTAGTTTGTCTTCCTAAAAGAAAGGGCACGATCGTTGCCGAGGCGACCAAGACACTACGGCGTGTCAGCAAACCAAGATGCGATTGCAAATCTCTCTTGGCAACAAATGAACGGGAATTCACGACGTCATTTTCGTAACGACCACTGATTGGAACAAGTCGCCTGATCACTAGATTAGCTGTATCGGGCCGCGCATTAGGATTCTCTTGGGTCAATTCATCAGCCAAGCACTGCAAGCAATTGGTTGCTTCACTATCTATCTCAGCAGTAACTTGCATTAGCAGTTTGCGAAGCACTTGCCCCAAACTATACAAGTCCAAACGCTCATCCAGTTCCCGATCCTGACTAACCTCTGGGGCGATGTAGCCCGGAGTGCCACCTTGCCAAACCGATGAGCCGAGAAACGTATTGCCTTTGATGTGCCTTGCAAATAGTGTTCCAAAGTCCGTTATGACTGGAGTCAGCGAATCGCCGAAAGGAATAATGACATTGGCTGGCTTCAAATCTCCGTGCAGTGCCTTGGCGTCGTGGATCGCTGAGAGTCCTTCCGCCAATCGCTGTATAAGCAGAGCGATTTGGGCAGGAGTCAGCGGGCCTCTCTTCCCTAACCAAGACTCCAAATCCTCACCCGGTATCCATTGTCGTGATACACCTAGTAGTTTGCCTTCTTCGACGATCCCAAAAATCGTGGCCACGTTGGGATGAAAGATTCTGGAAATGATCTTTGTCGAATTTAAGAAATTATCCCGATAGTTCGTCGAAGCTAGCGACCGCAAGTAGGGAAAAAAGAGAACGGCATTCCGCCCTAACGTTCGATCCTCAGCAAAATAAGTTGCGCCTAAAGAATTAAACGATAGGCATTTCCCAATTCGGTAAGAACCTGCGAAAAAATGATGAGACTCGTGATCCCAGCGAAAGCAACTCACCAACTCCCTTAAATCACTCGCCCCTCCGCTTCCTTGATTCTTACCCGTTGACTGCAACCACTGTTGATACGAATCTTTATCCAACCGCTGGCTGAATAAAGAATCCGCTTTCTCCCGTTGTCGCTCAACCTCCAATAATTCCAACAGCGAATCAATTTGTGGATGATTCGACTCTTGTAGTTGACCTATCAGCGTTTGTTGCTCGCTATTTGGTAAGCCAACAAGGCGATCAAATAATTCGTAAAGGGACTTCAGTTGATCGTCAGACATGGGGAGGTTAATAGAAGGGATGGCTTTATTAGATCACAATGGTAAGCGTATACCTCTCCAAAGTTATGCCAAATATTTTATAGCTCGCCTCCTCATTTATCTTATTTTATCGACAAAAAACAATGAAAGATCGAAAAAGTCAACCAAGTTCACGGCTGTATTGCTCAGAAATAATTCCTCAAAGCGGCAAAGCAGGGGATTCACTCTGAAGGAGTAGAGACAAAGTTAGGGTCACCAACCTCTCCGCGGAAGCAGAGGTACGCAGCACTCCATTTAAGAGCATCTTCCAAATCATAGACCATGACTTTTTCATAGACCATGAACTATAAAGTCGTGGTGACATCGATCGATGAGATCTGAAGAAAATGAATCTGCTAATGGCTGACCATGTTTTCATTAAGGCCACTCTGCTTTTTCTCATTAGATCGTTATGCCGAATATTTGAGAAAGAGAATGGGCGTTTTAATAGGATTACCCAAAATAACAAGCATCTCTGTGATCATGCAATCCAATCATCAGTCTGCCTTACTCGATAGATTACATACTGCAAAAATTGGATTCGTCGGGGTACTTATCCGATTCTTGTACTCTACAAAAAAACGCCCAGCCCAAATTGTCTCTTCTTCAGGGCTAGGGAATTGGCTTTCGCGTTTCTTAA
>JBEGUT010000409.1:0-4463 GCA_041178745.1 Planctomycetota bacterium
AAGATCGAGCGAATTCTTGCTCTGGACCTGCGGACTGAGGAAGCTCGACAAGAGCACACCGAATTTGTCTATCGAACTCTTTGTGAAATGGCAGCGGATATCGAAAAGGTTTGGAAGGCCGCTGGCAACTACCCAGAAGGCATGATCTCGGGCGACGTCTGGATCACCGGAGCGGACTACGCATCGCACGCTAAAGCCCTAACGCAGCATTTCGCCGAAAACGGTTGGCTGAAAAACGAGGCTAATGCGAGCTCGCTGTGGGTACAGGCCACCATTGCCGTCTGCTCGCATTATCATGACTTGGTTGGACCGGCCATGAACGCCAGTGCCGATTGCAGTCGACGACTAGGGGATATCAACCGAGCGATTGAAATGTGGACAGCCGTGGTCAAGGATTTTGGCTTTTTGCTAGAGGGATACGACCAAGATCCCGACGGGCCAGAGGATGACGCCCGAATTGCGATAGAATCTTTACTTGAATCCTGTCTTGCTTTGCAAGCAGCGGGAAAGAGGACTATCGATTCCTTTAAACTAGACAAGCTCGTTTCCAAAGCCAATGGTATTTTGGCACGTCCGACCCCGAAAGACGATAACGAGTAAATCAAGTACAGAAGCCCGATCATGTCAATCAGTACTCGCAAGCTAAACGACAAGGACCTCAACCGCTTTGAGCGTGGGGTACTCAAAAACATTCAAAAGCATGGCTGGCATGCTAATGGGATTCCAGGTGAAGGATCGACGCCCGCCTGGACCTACAGCGTTGGTCTCTTTGCGAAGTACGGTCAGCCGGAGTTGATCGTTTTCGGACTAGAGATTGAGACGATGC
Organism: Planctomycetota bacterium; assembly: GCA_041178745.1. Classification (GTDB taxonomy): domain Bacteria; phylum Planctomycetota; class Planctomycetia; order Pirellulales; family Pirellulaceae; genus JAFLCP01. Next base: position 827 of record JBEGUT010000409.1, read on the forward strand.
ATGGGATGATTGCTCGCTATGCCGATCTGATGCAAGCCCGCAAAGAATACGGCGATGGCGTCAAGATCGACGGCATCATTCCGGGACAGTCATGCGTCCTACGCGAAGTTCATGTTCCATGGCGCGAGCCATTGCTCCGCTCAGCCAGTTGGTACTACCACTACGAAGAGTATCCGGTGTTGCAGTGCTTTTGGCCGGATCGTCACGGTTACTTCCCGTGGGACGATCACTGCAATAAACGGAGTCGCAAGGTTCAGCCGCTGCTATACGAACAATCGTTGGAGAAGACGGGCTTGCCAAAGTCGCTTTTGGTTGACGAACCTTGGAGATTCGCCGATTCCCCAGACACCGCTTGCTTTACGAGCAACTACGTCCTCGATGGATCGCCTATCACATTTGTCTCGCATGATTTTGAAGGTGACTGGCAGTTTCACGGTGATCAACCTCCCGACCGAGTGAAGCCGCAAGTCGTATGCCTATCATGCATCATGGAGATGGATGAGTCGATCGAAGAGTTACGCGATCTTCCGTGTGGCTGGAGGGCTGAGCGAAAATCGCCCAAGCACAAGTGGAAGCGTCTCAAGCATCACCCGTTTCCAAGCTTTGACGAGGTTGGCTACTACCTGGAGGACGCCGTCGAGCTTGCCGAGCAACGTGATGATCTATCACCACCATCCAAACGGAGACGTGAGAATTGTAAAAAGGGTGACAGCGTCAAGTTGCTGTTTCGCTTTGCGGCGGAAGATGCACCACGCGAGGATAACCAGACCGAACGAATGTGGGTCACTATCACAAATGTAGATGACGACTATGGCTATTACACCGGAGTCATTGACAATGAACCGATTCACTCAGCTGCAGCGTACGGCGACGAAATACAGTTTCATCCGCTACATATCGCAGAGATCATCAAGAAGCGGGGACGATGGTCATGGAGTTAGACATCACCTGGGCTGGTCCGCCCATCGATGATCTGCCTGCGCTGAAAAGGATGCCAGACGATCTGAAAAAACTGCGAAAGTCGGTCAATGGCTTAACTCACGCTGTAGTTCCGTTTGCCGGCGCGCTCGAATCGAACGGAACAATCGTGGCCAATCGGAGACGCAGGGTAACCGCAACCCCTCGGTTTACTGTTCACTCCCCGATCGGCTTTTCGCAACTTTTTATCGGGGTGCGAGAGCAACCGGGTTGTTAAGTAATAACGCTTGTTAACCAGAGAGTCAGAGATTTCGAAAGGGTTGTTTCCGGGGTGCGAGGCCAACCCTCAAGGTTGGCTCCGGGACCCCGAGCGAAACTCTCCTCGAACAAACTCAAGACTCTCGCGCTTTGGAATGCGAAAATCGCTGGAAAAACGAGCTTTTCAGTTTTGCCCCTCGATACAGCCCAGTGGCCGTTCCCCCGTGTCGATCTGTCGATCGGAGCAGCGTTGTTAACCAGCAGCCAGTTAGTTTTTGGCACGCTCATTGGTGACCGAAAGGTTAAAACGTCTGACCATCGACTCGAAACCAACCCTGGTCGAGATGGTCGCACAATGCCACGCAAAAGCTGTCGCAAATTTGCCGCTGCTTACGCGGACTCACCTTGGCCTCAATCAGCGATTCCCTTAGCAGTAGAAGTAACGAACGAACCATCCCTTTAGAAGCAAGTTCGTAGGCTCCGCCGGTGTCTATCCTCAGATTTTCGTCATTCATTCTCTGAGCCTCTTTTGCGAGATTGCCGACAGGGAGCGATTTGCTTCTTTGAAAATCTGTCAAAGCCCTCACGGATCGATTCAGTCAGTTGACCGCCGTTGCAAACGAGTTCGTAAGCACCAGGCATTACCAAGCAACCGTCGACTTTCCCGACAGAAGTGCGTTCGATGAATTTGCGAAGCTGATTGAACTTGCCATTGAGCCTTCGCCAATCGATCTTGGCCCGCCCGCCCACGGATCGATAATAAGCCTGTGTCACCAGCCCAAATTCACTTGGCGTTAACAGTTTCGAACGCTTCAGTCCAGTTTCGATCTGGATCATGGCAAATTCGGCCGAATATCGAAACGTGTGACCGTTGCATTTTTCTGGATCGAGTTTGATTTTCTTCGGTCGATTCGGTGGCATCAACTCTGCATCCCACCAAACGAAGTCGCAACTTTTGCTGCAGAATCGAAAATGGCTCGTTAGCTCCGCCAACGTCTGAAAGCGGCGCAGTGGCTCACATGGCTCCGAGACCATTTCGTAGGCGATGAGTCCGAGTTCGGAGAGCATACTCTCGAACACGAGCGTGAGGTCGTCTTTTGTTGCGTAGAATCGGATTTCAGGCATGGGCTTCAGCGACTGGGTGTTTGGGTAGCGATCGGCGATAGGGATTGGCTCGACATCTTTGGCAAACGCGAGATTGCACTTGAGTAGCGCAAAATCCACGCTGGTCCCTTTAGAGCATGTTTTTGTCGTAGGGCCGACCACCCTTGGTCGTACCTTTCTTAGTGGTCCACTGCTTGGTTCGCCAGCCGCGGGCATCCAATTCCTGCACCACACCGATCAAGCCTTCGTGCTGCACGTAGAGCTCGAAGATCGCTCGAACCTGCTCGGCTTCGGTTTGGTTGAGCACCAATTTCGTATCGACCACATCGTAACCAAGCGGTGGAAGGCCTCCGCACCATTTGCCTTTTCGCCTCGTGGCAGCGATCTTATCGCGAGTCCGCTCGGAGATGATCTCGCGTTCGAACTGGGCGAACGATAAGAGCACGTTGAGCATCAGCCGGCCCATGGAGTTGGTCGTATTGAACTGCTGCGTGACCGAGACGAATGCGATCTGGTGCTTGTCGAACTTGGCCATAAGCTGGGCAAAGTCCAGCAAGCTGCGGCTCAGTCGGTCGACCTTGTAGACCACCACGCAGTCGATCCGGCCGGCCTCGATGTCGGCCATAAGTCTTCTAAGCGCGGGGCGTTCCATGTTTCCCCCTGTGAATCCACCATCGTCGTAACGATCAGGTAGGCAGATCCAGCCCTCGTGCTGCTGGCTCTTGATGTAGGCCTCGGCCGATTCACGTTGGGCATCTAGGGAATTGAATTCCTGCTCAAGGCCTTCTTCGGTCGATTTGCGAGTGTAGATCGCGCATCGAACGACCGAGGAAGCCGTAGATTCAGTGTTGATAGCTTTGCGGTTCATCGATCACCTCGGCGCCTGAGATTAAAGAACAAGTAGCCATTGCAGTGCGAGCCTGTGATTCGCTTCGCGACAGCGCTGAGCGATTTGAATTTCTCGCCTGCGTATTCGAACCCTTCGTCGAGCACCAGGACTTCGAGCAAACGTCCTTTGTACTCCCGGGTGATCAACGATCCTGGGATCGGAACTCCGTTGTCGAGCGAAGCGGGCACGGGGATCGGTGCCGATCTCGGGGCTTCTGGCTTGGTAGCAGGAGCCTTGGGCGGACGCCTTCGAATGTCAGCGTCGCTAACGATTTCCATCGCCCGAGCTCGCGCTCTCTCGGAGAGGTCTCCCTCGGCGATCGATTGCATTCTCCAGATGATTTTCTTGAGCAACCATTGTTTGTTGCGAGCGTTGGTCGTCTCGCCGAACACTTCTGCGTAGCGATTGCGAAGCTGGCCAACGGCCATTTGCTCCATCGCGGCGATCTCTTTTCCGACATTCAGTTGC
>JBEGUT010000410.1:0-4456 GCA_041178745.1 Planctomycetota bacterium
TTGAGAGCAAGCAGAGGACGGGTTCTCTAAAAAACGATCAAGAAATGTTAGAAGAGTCGATGTGGTGGGAAAATAAATATAGTTAGTTGGATTGGCGAATAGGTCGATTGGCAAACCTCTCCCGCTTTTCGAAAGTTCACTTTTCATGCAATCCTCTCAACCATTGCGTTTGATCTTGATGGGAACAGGCCCATTTGCTGTTCCTAGTTTTCAACGAATCTTAGAAAGTGATGACGAGGTAGTATTAGTCGTCACGCGACCGGTTCCACCTTCGGTGGGCAAGGCAAAGCAACCAATCAATCCCGTGCTGGATTTAGCGATCGAATATGAAGCCACGATCACCCAGCCAGTGGATATCAATTCGGATGACAGTGTTTCCATGTTGCAAAACCTGAAGCCCGATCTGCTAGTGGTCTGCGATTATGGACAAATTCTTTCCAGTAAAACGCTCGCTACCGCTCGGCTAGGAGGGATCAACCTTCACGGATCATTGTTGCCGCGCCATCGAGGAGCCGCTCCAATTCAGTGGGCGATTCTGGCTGGGGATCGAAAGACGGGAGTGAGCGTGATTCACATGACTCCTAAACTCGATGGTGGCCCTATCTTGACCGAACGAGTTACCGAAATCGGTTTGCAAGAAACGGCTGGTGAGTTGGAGCAAAGACTTTGTGGAATCGGAGTCGATGCCGTAACTGAATCCATTGAACTTCTTCGAAATTCGGTAGTGGGACAATTATTGGGGCATCCGCAAGATCCTCAATTGGCAACGAAAGCTCCCCGCCTAAAGCGTTCCGACGGCCAGATCGATTGGTGTCGTGATGCCGACTACATTTCTCGGCATATTCGAGCAATGCAGCCCTGGCCAAGTTCTTATTCCGAAGTGCAGGGAGATGATCCCCAGAAAACGATCAGATTGATAGTTCGTAAAGCGACTGCGAGCAAACTGTCGGAAACTCCGAATCTACCCCCTGGGATGATTGCCAAAACGGACTCCGAGTGGTTAGTAGCGTGCGGCCGTGGTTACCTACAATTGCATGTGGTCCAGCCATCGGGAAAGAAGGAGATGACGGCTGCTGAGTTTCTGCGAGGACATCGACTACAGCCGGGCCATCGTTTCGTTATGCCTCAATCGGAATCGAACCAGTAGGATTTCCGCGAGGGGATTCTAAATAGTTGAGATTATCGATCGCGCCCGTGCTCATCGCAGCGGTGCCTGTGCTCGGGTAACGTTGGAATGGTGGATATCATTTCAAAAGGGAGTGAGTTGACGTGTTAGACCCCGGAGCGATCCACAACGCCGGTAATACACAAAGATGGGTATCCAAGATGTTCGTGGGAGCACGAACAAAACGTTTGGTTCAGGAAACTCGTTTTGTTCAGGAAACTACTGTGGGGCCGCGACGGTGCAGGCGAAATCGAGTCGCGCGGCAAGCTTGCCATCCACGGTAACTTTACCAGTCAAAAAGTAAGCGGTTCCTACGACTTCATTGAGTGTCACGTCCATTTGAACAGTATCTCCTGGACGAACCATTTTTTTGAATTTAACGCCATCTAGCCTGGTGGCAACCGGAACCGAACCATCGCGCGGAGTAAATTGACTCAGCAGAATCGCTCCTGCTTGCAGGCAGCATTCGCAGAGGATAACGCCGGGAACAAGTGGATAATTGGGGAAGTGCCCCTGGGTAAAATACTCGGTTTCTTTGAAGTGTTTTTTGCAAACAATCGTTTTCTCTGACGACACCACAATTTCATCGACCAATAGCATCGGTGGGCGGTGTGGTATTGCGTTGAGGATTTCGGGCTGAGTCATGGGAAAGTCGCCTTCGTGGAAAACTAAAAAAGATTGAAATGATTTCTGGATGTCAGGCTGGTTTGTTAACCACTGACTACTTTGGCAATGATGTCTCGATCGAAATAATTGATTGCCATTCCAGCATCGACGACGATCGATTGAGCGGTGATGCCGGAAGATTTCGGACTCAATAAAAATAATGCCGTGTTGGCAACCTCTTCAGTCGCTACACATCGTTTGCGTGGGATGACTTGTTCAGCAAAAAGATAGGCATCGACATAGCCGGGAATTCCAGCCGATGCACTGGTTTTTAATAGTCCAGAGGAGACGGAATTGAACCGAACCTCGCTGAACTTTGAAAAGGATTTGGTTAAAAAGGCCAGTGAGGATTGTAACGCCGCTTTCACGGGTGCCATAAAGCCGTAGCTTTCGCTGGCCATGGTCGTAGTCGAGATTCCGATGGTGACGACGGAGGCATGTCGATCGAACGTATCAGCTAGCGCGTTGCAGAGGGCTATTAGCGAAAAGCAGGAGATGTTGGTCGACTGCAGAAACTGTTCCGCTGTCGTTTGATGAAAGGGACGGATGCCTTCGGGGTAATTGGCGAAGGCGATCGAGTGCACTAAGCCGTGCAATTGATTGTGCCCATCTTCCTTGAGTTTCTGGGCCAGATCCGCGATTTGGCTGGCATGTTCGACGTCGCAAATGTAGATGGGGGCATCTCCCACTAGTTTGGCCAGTTGATCTCGCCGCGCTTGGGAGCGGACGCTGTAGAGAACTTCGGCTCCATTTTCCGTTAAACCTCGAGCGATGTGCCAAGCAACGCTTTTCTTGTTAGCGACCCCTGCGACCAAATACTTCTTACCGTCGACCTGTAGAAAATTCATAGTTGGAAACTTTTCCCATAGGACTGTCTGCAGACGCATAACTTCCGTTGTCAGCAAGATGGCCGCCAAGCAACAGAAGTAGGAGCTTTTCGTTAGCGATTGAAAGTTTAGCAACAGGTAAAGCTTTCGGGCAGAAGGGTGCTAATTGGGCGGCTTCGCACGGTAACGTGCTAGAGGGCGCTGGTGGGTATGAGTCGGGTGATGCCAACTGTCTATTCGGGTTGCATGGATTGCGAAAAATCAGGCATATCTGCCATTGAAGAGGTTTCTGGCGTTCATGCGATGGTCACCTGAAAAGGCATTAAGAAAACATCAAAAAACTGGGAGAAAATGAACACAGTGCTAAGATAAAGGGAGAGTGGGTCGGAGGATACGTCGTCGATTGGTACGCCAGCTGCAACCGGCAAATCAAACCGTACAGCTCGGCCACGAGCTAAGCGGAATCGAAGACGGTCCAGATTTTCTCAATGCCGTGGAGTGAATTCTCATGCGTTCGTTTCTATTCAGTTTGTTATTGTTGGCGGTAAGTTCATCTCCGCTGGCAGCGCAAACTTGGGTTAAGTCACTGTTTCCTGAAACTTTTCACGATTTCGGAACGGTTGCTAAGGCAGCCAAGACCGAGTTTCGGTTTCCGGTCGAAAATAAGCTCGACCAGGATATTCATATCTCGTCGGTCCGGGCGAGTTGCGGTTGCACTACTCCGATCATTGAAAATGAGACCATCAAGCCTGGTGAGACCGGCTACATCATGGCTCGTTTCAATACTGGCACCTTCACGGGCGCTCGCGGAGCGACTCTAACCGTGGTGATCGATAAGCCGCGTTACGCCGAAATTCAATTGCAAGTCAAGGGCTACATCCGTTCGGACGTGGTCTTCAACCCTGGCGAAATTAACTTCGGGACAGTTGATGCTGGTGAAGAAAAGACGGCTACTGTCGATTTGGATTACGTAGGTCGTTCGGATTGGAAGATCACCAACGTTCGTTCGCCAAACAATTATGTCTCTGCATCTGTCAAAGAAGTTAATCGCTCAGGTGGGCGAATCGGTTATGAACTTTCGGTTTCCATTCGCGAAGGTGCTCCGATAGGTTCGCTGCAGAATGAACTTATTCTAGAGACGAATGATCGTCGACTGAAAACCGTAGCTGTCCGTTACAACGCAGATGTTCGACCATTGCTCAGCATCAGCCCACAGAGAATTGATTTGAAAGAAGTTGTGCCTGGATCGAAAATCCAAGAGCGGATCGTGATCCGAAGTTCGAAGCCTTTTAAGGTTACAGCGATTCAGTGCGATGGTTTCTTGTTGGATTACGAACCGGTGACCGAAGAGAAATCGGTTCATTTGATTCCAGTAACATTGACTGCTACCGAGGAACTAAAAGGTGATTCTGCGAAACTGAGAATTCGTACCGATCTACCGGGCGATCTATCAGCGGAGTTGGAAACAACCTACTTGGTTGCCGAAAACGCTAAGTAGAAGAAAGACAGCAAGACCCTTTGCCCCTGTTTCGTAGCAGGTAGTGCCGAGTTCAGTAGCTCTGTGAGAACTGCGAGAAATTCAGGACAACTAGCTTCTTAAAAATGTGGTGGACTCTTCAAAGCCCGCTTGGTGTTTCGAGTTTCATATTCGAGCTTCAGGTGGGCTTTGGTTGTTACCTCGCTCTAATGTCGCTCATCTTCGGATGTTTTGCGGGAACTAGGGCGTAGTAGAGCAAGTAGCATTGCCAAGTCATAGACTGCATGGGCGGTGATGGGGACGAGAAGGTTTTGGGTTTCG
>JBEGUT010000411.1:0-4455 GCA_041178745.1 Planctomycetota bacterium
TGCCTGATCAGTTTGGGGAAGGCGAATGCATCCGACATTCAATCGTCGTCACTCAACTACTCAGAGCAGATCTCCAAGATTCTTTTCCAACGTTGCTATGAATGTCATCGCTCTGGAGAGATTGGATCATTCGATATCTCCGATCCAGCCGAGATTCAAGGATGGGCTGACATGATTCTTGAGGTGGTCGATAACGGTCGCATGCCACCGTGGCACGCGGACCCGGCACATGGAACTTTTAAGAACGCGCGATCAATACCCAAAAACGAAATAGAATTGATTCGCCAATGGGTTCGAGCCGGAGCACCTCTGGGAGACTTATCTCAACTTCAAAAACCACAACCAACAAACACGGCGAAGGATTCTGCTTGGCGCTTTGATCGCGATCCGGATCTTGTCGTACCGATGCGAAATAAGGCGTATGAGATTCCAGCCGATGGAACAGTCGAGTATCAGTATTTTGTTGTCGATCCCAACTTAAAAGAAGATAAATGGGTTTCTGCCGCGCAGATCATTCCGGGCACCGCGGCCGTGGTTCACCATGCTATTGTTTTTATTCGACCTCCCGACGATCAAGAATTCAGCGGACTCGGTTGGCTTACCGCTTATGTTCCAGGCCAAATGGCAACCAGATTTCCCGAGGGCTATGCTCGCAAAATCCCAGCTGGCTCCAAACTTGTTTTCCAAATGCATTACACACCCAATGGCAAAGCAAGCTCCGACCTTTCTCAACTCGGAATGACTTTCATTGAATCGAATCAAGTAACCAACGAGATCTTCACACTTGTTGGAATCGATCAAGATTTCGAAATCCCGCCGGGTGCCTCGAACTATGAAGTTAAAGGTCGCGTCCCCTACCTACCACCAGGCGCAGAACTGCTTGCCGTCTCCCCACATATGCACCTTCGAGGACGTACTTTTGAACTCCGAGCCAAACAAGGAGAGAATTCAACCATCCTTCTCAAAGTCCCAAACTACGACTTCAATTGGCAGCATACTTACGAATTCTCTGAACGCATTCCACTGTCTGACCTAGAAGGTCTCGAGTTCACTGTCGGCTTTGACAATTCAGAAAACAATCCTGCCAACCCTGCTCCAAACGAGTATGTCATGTGGGGCGATCAAACTTGGGAAGAAATGGCTGTTGCCTTTTTTGAAGTCGCTCGTCCGCGAAGCGAATCACAAGGCGCGAGTATCGCCGATCGTACAGAGCGGCAGAAAAATCAATCCAGCAGCAAGGACCAATCGCAAACTTCGGTTTCATCAGACATGAATACTAAAGCAGAGCAGTTTGCTGATGATTATTTGAAAAAGCTTGACAGCAACCAAGATGGCTCGGTTGCGTGGGAGGAAGCACCGAGAGTCGTGCAAGACTATTCTTTCAGTCGCCTTGATCACGACGGAGACAAACGAATCACTCGGAAAGAGTTAATTGAAGCCATGGTGCAGCGCCGTGGAAAATAATTTATTAACACCATCCACTAATTCGAGCAGCTTTTCAGGCCGCTTGTTCGCCTCGGTCATGGACTTCCCAAGACTTTGCCTGGGCCTGCTGATCCTAATCACTGCGATTTCCATAGGTGGCTACCTCTATCCCGAATGGCCGAAGATAGTGGCTTCTCGCATCGTTGGCGACAATTCCCAAGACGAACAAGAAGGAACATCTGCCACCTCTACTGTTCAAGACAGTTCAAACACCTCTGCCAATTCGGGATCCGGCATCCGACCACGTCGAGGATTCGTGGGACGCGGTGGAATGAATCGTGGTGCAACGGGTCGCGGGGATGCGATTCTGGTCGTTCAATCCCCTGCTATTTTTACCCCCGAGGGTTCCGCCGCTTTTCGCGCCGTTCTTGAACGAGTCGAAGCACTCGAGGTGGTTGCCTCGGTACGCTCACTGGATCAAGTTCCCCCGCTGAATATCTTTGGTCTCTCAGAACCCATTCTGCCTAAAGCTAACGCAACCCAACAACGCTTTAATGCCGCCAAGAAAAAAGCGATCGAACATCCGCTCGTCGTCGGACAAACTCTCTCGCCCGATGCGGAAACGGTGCTCATGGAGATCCAATACGACTGGATCTTTATTCAAAACAACGCGGATTGCACCGAACCCATTCTAGCTGCTGCTCAGCAAGCAGCTTCTGAACATCCCAGCGTCCCCATGACATTCCAAATCACTGGGGCAGTTCCAATTCGACTGATGCTTCTTGAGAACAATCGCAACAATGAGATCCGCTACCAGATCATTGGTTATTCCATGATCCTAGCAATGGCCATCTTTCTTTTTCGCGGCCTATCCGTCGTCATGGTCGTCGCCGCTGCTCCTGTCATCGGTGTTTTTTGGACTCTTGGAATCCTTCGCTATTTCGATTGGCAAGATAATCCATTCAGCTTTGTCATCCTTCCAGTTCTACTGAGCTTGGTCGGCTTTACCGATGGCGTTCACATGATGATCCATATTCGCAAGTGTATGCAGGAAGGTATGCCCGCTCGGGAAGCTTGCAAGCGGACACTTGAATTAGTGGGCCTTGCCTGTTTTTTGACATCGTTGACCACTGCGATCGGTATGGGGTCTCTGGCACTTGCCCATCACCAAGTAGTGCGTGAGTTCGGTTGGTCTTGCGTAATCGGCGTCGTCGCTACCTGGATCTCTGTCATGCTCGTAATTCCACTGATCAGTATGACGCGATGGAGCAAGCGATTCAGTCGTGGATCACAAAGAGACTTTCTCGACCGCGGACTATCATCCCTCGCCCCGATGATCGGCCGGATTGTACAGCATAATCGCGTTATAAGTTTCTTCGCGATCGCATTGACAGTTCTGCTTACTGTAATCGCTTTTCAATTACGGCCAGATGATCGCAAATCGAACGGACTACCAACGGGAAGCGATGCGTTAACCGCAATGGCCCATCTCGATAAGTCGATGGGGGGGCTTGATATCTGTACGATACAACTGAACTGGGATCCCAAGACTTTAACCTCGGAGAAAATCATTGGGATCATTTCAGATATCGAGCAGTCACTACGGAATGAGCCCTTGATCGGTCACCCGCTTTCGATCGTGACTCTCCTTAATGCACTTCCAGGTGAAGGCTCTGCCATCGATAAACTCTCGATGGCAGAACTCCTACCTCCACCTTTACGGCAACGACTTTTCGCCGAAGGCTCCTCACAAGCCTTACTCACATTTCGTTGCCAGGATCTGGGTACTGCTTATTACAAAGAGACTTACGAAAGAATAGAAAACACTCTTCAGCAACTATCCGCCGAAAACGCTGGCCTGACCTTTGATCTACAAGGTGATGCCATATGGCGTTGGCGTAATCTCTATAAAATCGTCACCGACTTAACAGCCAGCTTAGGAAGCGCAGCAATCGTGATCTTCTTCGTGCTCGCGTTCGCCTACAGGTCGCTTCGCCTGGGACTCATCGCCATCATACCAAACATGCTTCCGCTTCTAGCTGCCGCAAGCTTTATGACACTTACCGGCCAGTCACTTGAGATTGTTAGTGTCTGTTGCTTCACAATTTGCCTAGGAATCGCAGTTGATGATACGATCCACTTTATGTCCCGATACCTTGAGGAACAGAAGAACGGCGGTACCCATCGCGAAGTTATTGAGCGTTCCTTTCAAAACGTCGGAACCGGTATGGTGATGACGACAATTGTGTTAATCGCTGGCTTCAGTTCCGTGCTTTTCAGCGACACCAAAGATCATCGAGTCTTCGGAACACTCGGTGCAATCACACTGATTATCGCTCTCCTTTGCGATATGTTCCTGTTGCCAGCCATGCTGGCCTATTTCGATCGCCCAAAAAGTCTCGATCCGCAGGAACCAATTAACCCATAACGATCAAAGCTGTTGCAGCAACTTGCCTATAGGCCACTCGAGCTATGTCGTGAAATCGGCAACTTAACTTGCACCTCTCAATTCTTCTCTCAATTGTTGACAAAAGCCGCTTTGAAGCATTCATAGTTGTCACGACTCTGCTTACCCTTCGCGGGAATCGCGAAGACAATCTCATCGATTCCACCACCATCGGACTGGATTGCCATCTTAGCAGTACGAGATGCCATTTGCGGATCTCCACCAAAAGCACCACAACCCCACGCCCCCAGCAACAACCGTGAGATCCCCTGATCGATCGCCATTCTCAATACATTTCTCCAGCGTCGCAAAAATGTCGCTTCGAGTTCTACAGCACTTCCCGAATGATTTTTCAGGTAGCGTGCGCTGTTGGGCGCCGGCGATGTGATGACCGATACAAAAAATGGTTCTGCAAAAAAACGATCTTTTCCACTGATTCGAAGGAATGGAACATTCGGGCAGAATATCGCATGATCGGTGTAGAGAAGAGAAGTCTGCTGGCGATTCGCTTCGTAATACTCGGGACACTCGAGCAAACAAGGATAGAGACCGGAGCATCTGCAGAGATCCTCTTCCTGCGTCTT
>JBEGUT010000412.1:0-4441 GCA_041178745.1 Planctomycetota bacterium
CCAGTGTGACTGCGGACGTCAATCCGAATCCCGGCGAGGGAAGCAGCGCTGCAACCATCGATGAATCCTCGCTGGAACCTCGAGGTGCTGAGGCGACCTTAGATATTGCTGTTCCAGTTGGTTCTGATAGCGCATCGAAGCTATCTCAGGAGACGCTTGATGTTGGACAAGGGCCGAGCAGTTCAGGAAGTCCATTTAAGACGGACGAGATAAGAAAGATTTGGGAAAAAGCAGCCGGTTCAAGTGGTGACCCAGCACACTCTTTGGCTAAAGGACCAGTTCAGGTTTCGGATTCTGTCTTTGAACGCATCAGTACGCGCAATTTGAATCTAAATCCGAACGTTAAAACGGCCAATGCCGACTATCACATCAAAGCGGAACTGGGGCGCGGTAAGCAGGGTATTGTTTACGCGGCTCAGCAGAAAGGGTTAGACCGAACGGTTGCGATCAAGTTAGTTCGTAAAGACAAGAGCAGTTCCTCGGAACGAGAGAAACTGAATCGATTCGTTCGTGAAGCCGAAATCACGGCATCGCTAGACCATCCGAATATTCTCCCGATTCACGAGATCGCAGTCACCTCAGAAGGTGAACTCTTCTATTCGATGAAGCGTGTTCAGGGTAAGTCGTGGGACGATATTCTGGATGAGAAGAAGGAGACTTTAGACGAGTCGGTTGAGCATCTATTAAAAGTTTGCGATGCGATCGCGTTTGCACATTCCAAAGGAATCATTCACCGAGACTTAAAGCCGGGTAATGTGATGATCGGCGGATTCGGTGAAGTTTTGGTCGCTGACTGGGGTATGGCGGTCGATGTTTCCAATAGTGCCAACTTCAAACCGACCGAGGAGAAGCGAGAGCCATTTTCGTTCGGTGGTACACCTGCCTATATGTCGCCTGAGATGGCAAAGCACGACTGGCGAAAAATCGGCCCGGCGAGTGACATCTATCTTTTAGGGGCGATTCTCTATCACTTGATTGAAGGCAAGCCGCCTCGCGACGGTCGTACCGTTTTTGATGTACTCGAAGGGGCAAAAAATAATTCGGTGATCAAACCGAAGGAAATGGGCGGCTTGATGGCCGTCGCGCTGAAGGCGATGAGCGCCTCAACGACGGATCGATACAAGACCGCTACGGAAATGCAGGATGCGATTCGCGAAGTCAATCGACATGCAGAGAGTATGCGACTGGCAAATCGGTCAGCCAAATTGCTTGAGGAAGCGATTGCGGAATCTGATTACGAAAAATTCAACGGTGCGATTTTCGGTTATCGCGACGCGTTAAACTTGTGGCGTGATAACAAGGCTGCCGAGGTCGGAGTCAACAAGGCTCGCATGGCCTACGCCGAAAACGCTTTTAGCCGCGGTGACTTCGACGTCTGTCTCGATGCTCTCGATCCTGAAAATCCAGCGGAAAAGGAATTGTATAGCAAGGCCGAAAAAGCGCAGGCCGAAGCGAAAAATCGTGAACGCCGCTATCGAAGTCTGAGACGTTATAGCGCCATTGGAGCGGTTGTTGCACTTGGCGGATTGAGTCTTCTGACACTTCGACTGCAAAGTACGAATGGGAAATTGGAGGTACAAACTGGGTTAGCGCAAACCGAAGCAGCTAATGCGCGGGAGCAAGAGAAAAAAGCGAAGGAGGAAGCGGGGAAAGCCCGAGCAGCTGAGGCGGATGCAAACACTCAGAAAGAAAAAGCTGAGGCTGCTAAAATTCTGGCAGATATGGAAGCTGCTAATGCCCGCAATGCAGAAAATAATGCACGAATGGAAGAACTGAAGGCTAAGGAGGCTGCTGAGAAGGAAAAAAAGGCCAAGGATGTTGCCAACCAAAAAACTCTGGAAGCGATTCGCAATGAGCGCATCGCAACTTTGGGAAGTTATCAAGCAAGATTGTTGTCCGCTTACAGCTTGGCGGAAAGCTTGAGTATCGGTCGAAGCAATGCACTCTTGGCGGAGATCGAACAGTTACAAAATCGATTGCAGCAAAAGCCCGACGTCGCGACAGAGGTGAATCCTGATGCAGCCAAGGTCAAATGGTCTAGTCCTCCCCTGAAGACTTGGCCTTTTGGTCGTGTGGCGATGATGAACAATCAAGATGTTCCCCAACTTGACTGGAGGAAGAGTACCGGGGGAATCGATGCGGCTGTCGATGCGCCAATTGCGGTGGTTGGCTCTAAGCAAGGAACGGATAGTCAGTTGCAGCTTATCTCACTCTCTCCCGACTCGATGAGTGAGATGGTAAATAAGTCACTTAAGGTTGATCGCGATATTACATCGGTCGCTATTTCTCCAAATGGTCAGGATGTGGTGTATTTGTTGAAAGGTTCAGATACGCCACAACCGGGTTTTTTCTATTGGAATACAGCTACTGGACAGGCTGAACCTGTGATAGAGGTTGATAACAGAGATTTCCGTTGGGTGGCCTATAGCCCAGATGGAAAGTACCTTTTGGTCGGTATCAATCAAGCAGTTTACCGTTGGAACGTCAATTCAGCATTTGATCCAAAAGATCGTAATGTGACGAAATACCCTTGCCGAGGCAAACTCCTTAACATTCAATTCGTCGAGGTTGGAAATGAATTGAAGAAAGCGTTTTGTACCAGTGAAATATCGGCGACTACTGCTGGAACAACGATCTTGGTTTGCTATGAATTGGATCTTGGATCGGATGAGACCTTGGTTCTTGAATTCCCGGAAGAATTAAAAAGTATTGTTAGTACAGCAACCGTCGTAGATGACGCTGGAACGGTGCTCGCTGGGACCTCAGATGGTCGTTTGCTGCGATTCTCGCGAGGTGAAATCAAACGTAAGTCGATTAGTCTGAATCTCATTGATGAGTTACCGCGAGTGCATCAAACAAAGATTCTTAAGATACGTCCCAATAAGAATTCCCAACTGCTAACGATTGCTCAGGATAGCGCTATTCAGCTATGGCAGGCAAAAGGTGGTACTAGTGGTCCGATGGAATGGGTTTACGAGCGTCCCTTATTGGGGCTGACAGACATTGCTGTGGATGCAAAGTTTGTAGGCGATGGGGAGAGAGTTGTTGCAGTTGATCAAAGTGGACGCGTTGTGGAGTGGAATCTGAAGGACCAGGCGTTGCGCGCGAGAATGAGTTCGCCGCAGTCTTTCGCTGGTATGGTTGCTGTAGGGGGCAGTGGATCGTCAGGGCCCAATTGGTGGATTGATCGTGCTGGTGTATTGACTCAGTGGGAGGGCAAGAAATCAAGTGATTCCTTCGCAGGTGATTTTGTTGGCCATACACCGGAATCCGAATTTGTCGACGCGATTTACTCACCACAAAGCAACCGTGTTGTGACGGTAACTCGATTAGGAGATTACGCTTCGGATTATAGAACCGAAGCGGAATTTCAAGTTGAATTTTGCGTATGGGACACCCAGTCAGGAAAAATGTTGAATCGATGGCGTCATCCTTCGACCAAGACTCCTCGGTTAAGCTTTGTTTCTGAGGGTAAAAAAATCGTAGCGGCTAATAGCGACTCTGCATTTGTTGCCAACCTTGATGGTACGGAATTTACGGAGATTAAAGAGGGCGGAAATTCGATTCTCGCTTTTGACATTGTTGGACATCCCATCAATCCAAATCAATTTGTACTTCTTGGTGATCTGGGAGAAGTATGGATGGTAAGTTTGGAAGGCGATACTCCGCGGGTTGTAAAGAATGTCTCTTTGGCTTTTAAAGATTCGAATAAATTACTAAAAGGGTGTTGGAGTCCTGAGGGAGACCTACTGTACTTGCTGCGAAGCAAAGCATTGGATAGAGATCCCACGGTTGTTTCGTTTGAGCTCAAGGAAGGAGAATTGGTCAACAACAAAAAAGTGATTAACTTTGATAACGTTGGTCCACTGTCAAAATTCGAAGTATCCGACACCAAGAGAAAGGCTCCCAATCACATTGTCGACATGGCCGTTCGACGTGATCCCTCCGGAATGGATAAGGTGTATTTTGTGATTCGTTATGACCTCGCGCTGAAGGAACAGAACAAGAGAGTTCCTGCGATTTCAGGAGTCATTACATGGGATCCAAACGGCAAGGAGGAAAGCACCCTCACTGTCAGCACTCATGAGAAAAAAGTTTGGCTCGGTGAGCAGCTTGATGTAATTGATGGGGAAGAGCTCATCACCAAGTATGGGATAGCACGAAAAGCTGCGATTAAGCTGCAAAATATCGGAGGTGAATCGTTCCTGGGGGTGGTCAACCTGGGAGGAAGCACAGGCGATCTTACGACTAATTTCCAGGTGTTCTATCTTGACTCGGATGGCGCGGGAAAACGTGTGTTGAAAAACTTTGGTCGTACAGTAACTGTTGACGCTACAGCAGATTCGGATAGTAACAATTGGGTGACCGTTCATAGTCAGGGAGAGTTGTGGTTAGGAAAACGCGGACAAGACAATGAAGTGCTTTGGAGTCGTTTAGGATT
>JBEGUT010000413.1:0-4432 GCA_041178745.1 Planctomycetota bacterium
GGTACCAAGCAAGACGAAGTTATCCGCTTGGATACGATCGGTAAGGTTGAACGAAAAGGTCGTCCGATTTTGATCGGTACGGTTTCGATTGAAAAGAGCGAGCGTTTATCGCACTTGCTAGATCGCCGCGGAATCAAGCACCAGGTTCTCAACGCGAAGCAGCATCGTCGCGAAGCTGACATTATTGCACAGGCTGGTCGTCGAAATGCGGTGACGATTGCGACGAATATGGCTGGTCGTGGTACTGACATCATTCTCGGTGGTAACGCGGAGACGATGGCTTGGGCGCAGCTTCAGGATCAATATCCGACGCGTTTGGAGGTCCCGAAAGATGTTTGGGATAACTTGGTCAGTGAGATATCAACTCGCGAAAATATGAAAGCCGAAGGGCAAATAGTTCGCGAGATTGGTGGACTGTACGTCGTGGGAACGGAGCGGCACGAGTCACGCCGTATCGACTTACAGTTGCGTGGTCGTTGCGGTCGTCAAGGCGATACTGGTAGCAGTCGCTTCTTCTTGTCGTTGGAAGACGACTTGATGAGAATCTTTGCGGGCGACTGGGTTCGCGCGTGGATGGGGCGATTGGGGATGGGTGAAGGCGAACGTATCGAGAGCAGTTTCGTCTCCCGACGAATTGCTGCAGCCCAAAAGAAAGTTGAAGAACGCAACTTTGAAATTCGCAAGAACTTGCTGGAATATGATGAAGTCATGGACCAGCAACGAAAGCGAATTTATGGTTACCGTCAGCAGATACTCGAGGGAGTGAGTTGTCGAGAGTTGATATTTGAACAGATTCGTCAGCAGATTGAACATAATGTTCAGCAGTTCCTTGATCCGATGTTTGGTGCGGAGTCATTCGCGAAGTGGGCGGGTGGTCAGTTGCATTGCAAGCTGGATGGTAAGGATTTCCGAGGACAAGATAGCGATGCAGCTTCTGCATATGCTCACGATGCGGCAGAGCGTGCCGCCGAGACATTGATTCTTGACGCGATCGATGAGAATCTTCCGATTGAGGAAGAACCATCGGAATGGAATGTCGAGGCGCTGTCGTCGTGGTTTAAGACACGCTATGGAGTAGTTTATACCCCGAGCGAATTAAAGCGAATCAGTCGCGATACAATCGATGAAGTGTTGATTGAAAAAGCTCGCGAGCAACTCGCGAAGGTTGATCTCTCTGAAGGCTTTCCCTATCTGGATTCCAACTATGGCTTAAATATGGCCCTGGTTTGGCTCAAAGGTAAGTTTGGTTTGGAAGCGAAACTTGAGAATCTGAAAGGTCGCGAATCCAATGCGGTTGCAGCAAGCTTGGTGCAATTGGCGAGCGAGGCATATGAGGATAAAGAAGCGAATTATCCGGTGGTAGGTGGACTGCAGGCATTCTCTAAACCGGTCGGTCCCAACCAGTTGCAAGTCGATCGCGCTGGGCTCGCAAATTGGGCAGCCCGCCGGTTTGATTCCCCGGAGCTCGCAGATGTTGTTCTCAACGAAGAAGGGGACAAGATTTACGAATCGCTCGTGGCGGCGAGCCGAAAAATGGTAGAGCGCTCTCATATTGCAGTCGAAGAATCGGATCGATTGGTCAAAGAGCTATTCAAAGGTCTCGGTAAAGAGAAGAGTGTTAAAGCGGCAGTTTTGGCCAATCGCCAAGCGTTGGATTCGATCAGCCAGTGGGTCAGCGGCGAACTGGGCGTGACCTTGGATGAAGAAGAGTTGGTTCGATTAGATCGAGATGAAATTGGAATGCGCATTCGTCGCGCAATCGACGATAAGTATTACCCAGAGATTCGCAGAATGGAGCGATCCGTATTGCTCTCGATTGTCGATGAGTCGTGGAAAAATCACTTGCTCGCGATGGATCATTTACGATCTGCAGTTGGCTTGAAGGGTTACGCTCAGATCGATCCTAAAGTCGAGTACAAACGCGAAGGTATGCGATTGTTTGAGCAAATGTGGTTCTCGATCGGCGATCGAATGACCGATTTGATCTTCCGCGTTGAGTCACTTGATACAGGTTCGGTGAAAAGCACCATGGTGGAGACTTCGGCTCGACACGATGAAGCTCCCCGAATCCAATCTCAACAAGTGCAGCTCAATAAGCAACAGGAGGCTCAGCAAAAAGCGATTGAGCAATCCGATGAGCCTGTGAAAGTCGAGCCGATTCGCAAACAACTAGATCGCGTGGGACGCAATGACCTTTGTCCCTGCGGTAGTGGAAGGAAGTATAAAAACTGTTGCTTGAGAAATGAGGCTTCGACCTAAGCACATGCTTCGGCAACGGTAGGCCCTGAAAATTTTGCGAATGGATTCGTGACAATGTGGCTTGAGCGATCAATCTCCTGGGGACTTAATGCGATCTACAGCGTACTGCTGCTGGCCGCTTCTCCGTGGATGTTTTATCAGTCGCTGCGTTATGGTAAGTATCGCGAAGGGTGGCATGAGAAGTTGCTGGGGAGTGTGCCTGCGCGATCGGGCACGAGGAATGCAGTATGGTTTCATGCTGTAAGCGTGGGAGAGCTTCAGCTGCTGCGACCATTGATTCGCGAATTTCAGCAGCGGTGGCCCGATTGGGAGATTGTATTGTCAACGACCACGGTGACTGGTCGGAAGTTGGCTCAAGAGAGCTATCCGGAATTGATCACCTTCTATTGCCCCTTCGATTTTACCTGGGGGCTTAAGCGAGCACTTAGCCGCTTGCGTCCTAGTATGCTCGTGCTCGCTGAACTTGAGCTTTGGCCCAACCTCATATCGCTCGCGCACCGACAAGGTGTGAAGATTGCAATCGTCAATGGTCGTTTGAGTGAAAGAAGTTTCAAGGGGTACAATCGCATACGCTTTCTCACTCGATCGCTATTATCCAAATTGGATTGCATCTCGGTTCAGAATTCTACGTATGCTGAGCGTTTCATTCAGCTTGGTGCTCGATCGGATCATGTTCATGTAACGGGATCGATCAAATTTGACGGTGCGAATTCCAATCGCCAGCATCCAGAAGTATTACAACGGCGAAAATGGGCTGGATTGGATGAACGAGATGCGGTTTGGGTTGTAGGTAGTACGCAAGAAGCTGAAGAGGTCATGGCGACCGAAATCTACTTGCGGTTGCGGGAAAATTATTCTTCATTGAAGCTGGTCGTCGTCCCAAGACATGCGGAACGATTCGACGAAGTTTATCAATCGCTTTTAAAGTTTGGCATCCGTGTTGTCCGGCGGAGCGTTGTGAGGCAGGAGTCAGCGGGTGACTGGGATGTGTTATTGATCGATACGATTGGCGAACTGCGATGGTGGTGGGGTATTGCGGATTTTGCGACCGTCGGTGGAAGTTTTGGCAACCGCGGTGGGCAGAACATGATTGAACCCTGTGCCTATGGAGCCTCTGTAAGCTTTGGTCCTAACACACGTAACTTCCGAGATATCGTACGCGATCTATTGCAGTGGGAATTGGCGACTCAAGTGACTGACTCAAGAGAGCTAGAGTCGTGGTTGCTTAAAGGACTCAATGAACCATCGCGTGCGAGAGAGCAGGGGAACCGGGCAGCGGTTTGGGTGGGAACTCACCTGGGAGCGACGAAGCGGACCTCGGACTTGCTTGCGCCATTTATCGAGTTTGTCGAAAATCCTAGGGAAATCTGCGCAATTCGCGACGCAGCGTGAACATTTCCCCGGAATCCTCTGGCAACTTCTTGACCACGGTCGTGGATTTCTGTCACGCTATACCTTGGTTTGGCAGCACTTGCCAGGCAGTTGGGCTGAACGAGTCTCAGCAAGTTGCTTTGAGGAGGGATTTGGATGATCGCGGGAGATCTCCAGCAGTTTTGGTATCGCGGCAAATTCAATTCGAGTCTGCGTAACGCCTGTCTGTTATTAAGTAGCCTATCGCTTGTATTTTATTTCGTGAACTACTGTTTTGCGCAAGAGGACAAGACGGGGCACGCAGTTGTCGATCGAGGAGATCCCTCTTTTCGAGAGCGAGCGTTAGCGAATGGTGAATATCTTTTATTGTCGGATCGCGAGTCCGCTTCCCAAGGCAGTTCACATCTTCAACCATCCCATCAAGAGCAGCGTCAAGATGTTGGTGCTGCTGGTGGTGCGAGCATGGCAGACTTCAGTCAACTGATGATGTTGATTCAGTCAACGATAGATCCAGATATATGGGAGTCGGGTGATGCGTCCATGATGGCTTACCCTGGCGGTATCTTCATCGACGCAAAAGGCGTCGTGCATCGCTGTCTGTCGCGACCCGGTTTGCTCGATTCGATTGAGGGTGATTTAAGTGCGAAGGTTGCTGCAAAGTCTAATTCTGAATCGCTCGATTCACTCGGAGATTTCAGTAGCGGTTGGAACAAGGACTCTTCGCTTCGTTTTGTTTCTCTTCGAGGGTTATTTGCGAACCTGCGTGCCCGCGCAGATGCCGGACGCATGTGGGATTTAGAGG
>JBEGUT010000414.1:0-4428 GCA_041178745.1 Planctomycetota bacterium
AGGTAGCAGAGAGCGACGGTCGCACTTCTCGCACGCCCCGCCTTACAGTGCACATAGACCGAGCCACCAGTATCAATTTGCTGTTTAATAAATGCGACCCCCTGCTGGATCATTTGAAGAGTTGGGGGATGAAAGTCGACCGTGGGAAGATGCAATTGTTCGATTCCCAATTCGCGGTACTGAGCAACCGGGCCAGGATATTCTTGACACATATTGATCACGCCGGTGATACCTAGTTGGCGAAGTCGCTTGGCATCGCTTCGCATCGGCATCGCTCCCAGCCACAATCCTTCGTCGACACGATCCCACCAGTGCCGGATCTTGAAGACTCGTCCTAACAGCCAGTTCCAAAGGAATGTCGGCCAAAAAAGAAGCCGCGCTAACCAATCAGGTAGATCAGGAAAAAAACCGGTTCGCTTGCGTTGAGATGCGGCCAAGAGATTTCCGTCCAGTCAATAACAGAAAAGTTCACATCGATTATCGAAGCATCTTATCGAGAGCTAACAGGGCAATGCGCCAAGTTGGTCGTTCGGAACTGTAAGTTTCCCACCAAGAAAGAATCTTATCGGTCAGGTCGTGTTCGGTAGGATTCGGAATATGCCACAGCTTGATTGCTTGTGAAAGTTGTTCTCGAGTAAAACTCGATAGATCAAGCGACTGAGCTGCAGATAATACAGGAGGCAACATAGCGAGACTAGCAATCCAAGGAAGCCTTCCACTAGCAACTAATTCGCCGTGGCCAGGTGTCTCGGACTCAAGTTGCGAAAGCAGCCAAGCGAGCCTGAGGGTTTCAGGAAGTAGCGGATTGGGATTGGTCAGCACTGCTTCGATCCAGACGTGATTGGACTGAAGCAAAACACCGCCATGTCCACCGACTACCGGCAGCACAGGAATAACGATTGCTTTCTTGGCTAATAAAGACGGTTCGCTTAGTACTCCAATTTCTCGCATCAGTCCTGGTCCGTAGGATTCCCAGTTATCTTGCAGAGGTTTGCTGCGAAGCGGCAGTTCTTGAGCTAGGTTGGGGAACTGTTCCGAAAAGATTTTCTCAAGATGGTTGATATCTGAAGCGAGTTTGGTCACGCTGTGGCTTGTTCGCAGTTCAGTGGAGACTGCTTTGGCCATAACACGTTCGGCAAGTTGAATGTTATTAGTATGTTCGCTGGATAGGCCGATGAGCCAATGCCAAAACCTCGCTGCCCCGATCATCGATTGATCAGCGATCTCTTGAATACTATTGGCGGGCTTCGAAATCAGTTCAGCAAGCTTCGGAGTGCTCAGAAGCGATCCACCTTCGGCTACGATTTCAGCGGCGTGCAACGCGCTGGAAGAAACGCTTGGTTTCCATTCTAAGTGCATCGTCGGGACTCCTGCTTCATCAAGGTTTCTGCCACGCGGGACTTTGGGTAGATCGAGCGAACAAAGCGACGCACGAGTGAACCGAAAGCATGTTCGCTACCATGCCCTGAGTATACGCGATACGAGGGCTTTAGTTGCTTTTATTTCCCATCTGCTCCTGGATCCAACGCTCCAGTTCCTGCCAGTCAACCGGGGGAAGTTTGCAAAGGTCGGGTCGAAGACGGACTGCATCGTGAATGTAGACATGCTGGATTTCAGATTGTTTTTTGGGAGTGTTCCAGAGAACCATGACACGCACGCATTTCTGCAGCGATCCCGGGACATCGATTTCGTAGCCACACAGCAGTGGGACTTCCAACCATCCCATTTGGCGAGCTGCCAGGGCTGGGAATTCAGCATTAATATCTTTTGTGACGGTAAATGTGGCGCTGGCAACATCTGCGGAGTCGATCTGATTGCGTCGAATCAACAAAGCCATCATCTGACGGGTAGCTTGAAGAATCGCTTCCTTAGTATTTTCCTGCACAGTAGTCGCACCGCGCACTCCTCGAACATAGCCACTCATTCCAGTCGCCCAAACCTAAAAGAAAGTTGTTACAATAAAGGGTCGCACCCAGGATTGGCAGAAACAAAAACCAATACCATGGACAGGCAGGACCACATACCGGTAAAAGTGGAATCTACCACCACGTTATAGGGACAGCTTGGCTTTCCCTCGTAGCCCAATAGGCCCCTAGTCAAATGGGCCCCTAGTCAAATGGGGTGGTACAACCAATTTTCTCGGTAAGCATAAATATAGCACGTTTTCCGCCCCTCGGTGAGGCGGGAATTGGGGAGAGTTTTGGGGATGGCGGAAACGGAAAACATATCATCAGCAGAGTCCGAGGCGGGACAATATGCAATCCTCATCGTGGACAACGATCGGGCCCATGCACGCGCTATGACGGAAAGCCTTGAAAGAGTTGGCTACCGCTGCAGCGTTGCGACCAGTGGACCTGAAGGCGTCCAGATGATCGAGCAGAACACCTATGATGTGGTGATTACCGACTTGGTGATGAATGATGTCGATGGCATGCAGTTGCTAGAAAAGGCTCGAAAGGTCTTGCCCGACTGTGAAGTGATCATGGTAACCGGTCACGCAACGGTTCCCAAAGCTGTGGATGCGATGCAGCAGGGGGCGTTCAACTTTTTAGAAAAACCGATCACTCCAGGCAGCCTTCGAGCGGTAACTGGCAAAGCGATTGAAGCGATTCGCTTGCGTCATAAAAACACAGAACTGCGACAAAGACTCGACGAGAAGTTCGGGTTCGAAGGGATCGTCTATGTTAGCGATCGAATGCAGCAAGTGATCGATCGACTCAAGAGAATTGCTCCTACCGATGCCACTGTATTGATCACCGGCGAGAGTGGTACTGGCAAAGAAATGATCGCTCAGGCGATCCATCAAAACAGTCCTCGCAAGGCAAAAAGAATGGTAGCACTCAACACGCGAGCTGTTGCTGAGAACTTGGTTGAGAGCGAATTGTTTGGTCATATCAAGGGTGCCTATACGGATGCAGTGACAGATCGAGTTGGAGCCTTCGAGTACGCTAATGGTGGTACACTGTTCCTAGATGAAGTCGGCGATATGCCGATGAGCACTCAAATCAAGTTGCTGCGAGTGCTTGAGGAACACAAGATAACTCGTGTTGGAGATAATCGACCGATCAAGGTTAACGTTCGTCTGCTATCGGCTACCAATCGCAGTCTAGAGCAGTTGGTTAAAGAAGGCTTATTTCGCAACGATCTCTACTATCGACTCAAAGTTGTGACGGTACACCTACCTCCACTGAGAGAACGCCGTGATGACATCGTACCGCTGATGGATCACTTCAAGAAAATGTTCATCAAGCGACATGGCAAGTCAAATTGCAACTTCTCACCGGCAGTGACTCGACGATTTTTCGGCTATGAATGGCCAGGCAATATTCGCCAATTGAGAAACTTTGTGGAGACCATGGTCGTCCTGGATACCGACGGAATTCTTGATCTTGACGATCTCCCACCCGAACTGCTCGAAGGAGAAGCAGGAACCGAGGTGACCACAAGTCCAATCGACTCAGGTGCGATCTCCAGTGCATCGATAGGCTCGTCACTTTTGGGAAAGACGATGTATGATATCGAGAAGTGGGCTATTCTCGAAACTCTTCAGATGACTGGAGGGAATCGCGAGGAAGCAGCTCGTATTCTGCAAATCGGCGCGCGTACTCTTTATCGCAAATTGGACAAGTATCGTGAAGAAGAAGGTCATGCCCCTCGCGAGCGAGCAGGGGATGAAATCGACGAGCACGAGGATGAATAAATTCAGGATGTGATTTATGCCTACAATTCGACAACTACCACCAGCTTTGGTCAATAAGATTGCTGCTGGCGAAGTGATTGAGCGCCCTGCGAGCGTTGTTAAGGAATTGCTAGAAAATAGCGTCGATGCAGGTGCGCGGCGAGTTGAACTGGCTGTCGAAAAAGGTGGACTCGATTTAGTTCGTGTCAGTGATGATGGGTGCGGCATTTCCATCGATCAACTTCCTCTCGCCGTCGCGAGTCATGCGACCAGCAAACTCATAACCGCCGATGATCTGTTCGATATCCATACGCTCGGTTTTCGAGGCGAAGCATTAGCCTCGATAGCGGAAATCAGCCATTTCGAAATGAGAAGCCGAACGAGAGAATCTGAAAGTGGAGCAATTTTGACGGTGCAAGGTGGCGAACGGACCGATCCAGTCCCTGCGGGCTTACCGGTTGGTACCAGCATCTCGGTGCGACATCTTTTCTTTAATACACCGGTTCGACGGAAGTTCCTGAAGTCTGCTCAAACCGAAATGGGGCATGTAGTCGAAGCATTTACAAGAATCGCTTTGGCATATCCTCAAGTACACATGGTTCTGCTGAGCAATGACAAGACGCTCTATGATCTTCCGCCTACCGATCGCTGGGCGGAACGAATCGCCGCTTTCTTTGGTGAAGAGGTTTCTGAGAATCTCATTCATGTTGAAAGCGAGGTAGATGAAATCACGCTGCGCGGATTTGTAG
>JBEGUT010000415.1:0-4428 GCA_041178745.1 Planctomycetota bacterium
ATCGGCGATATGCAGCAGCAGATCAGCTTCGCGGGCTTCTTCCAGGGTCGCTCGGAAGCTAGCAATCAAGTTGTGAGGAAGATCGCGGATAAATCCGACGGTATCGCTTAGGAGTACGGGTCCCCAGCCTGGTAGTTGCCAGCGACGGGTGCGAGTGTCGAGCGTTGCGAAGAGTTTATCGGCGGCTTCGACATTGGCATCGGTTAGGGCATTCATGAGAGTGCTTTTGCCGGCGTTGGTATAACCCACGAGCGAAACGGTCATGCGGTCACGGCGGGCTGCCACTTCACGTTGTTTGCGGCGTTCGATTTTGTGGAGTTCTTCTTTGAGTTCGTGAATTCGTTTGACGGCTAGACGACGGTCAACTTCGAGCTGCTTTTCACCGGGGCCGCGCATGCCTACGCCCATGGTTTGGCGAGAGAGGTGGGTCCACATTCTTTTGAGTCGTGGGAGGGAGTATTCGAGTTGAGCGAGTTCGACGGCCAGTCGCGACTCGTAGGTTCTGGCGTTGTTGGCGAAGATATCGAGGATCAGTTCGGTGCGGTCGATGACTTTGGTTTCGATGGCTTTTTCGAGGTTGCGAGTTTGTGCTGGACTGAGGTCATTATCGAAGACGACGACGTCGGCATCATGGAGTTTGACGAGTTGTTTGAGTTCGGCAACTTTTCCTTTCCCGAGGTAGGTTTTCTGATCGGGGCTGACACGTTTTTGCATAATCCCAGCGACGACTTCTGTTCCTGCGGTTTCCGCCAATCCCGTGAGTTCATCGAGAGGGTTGGGTGGATCGGGATGTTCCGAGCTAAGCACACGGGCGACGATACAAACTTCTTTGGCGGGGCGATCCACGCGATTGTGGCTTTGCACGATGTAAAAGGACTCCGCGGAGGTTGGGTGCGAGATTAGGAAATATCGTCGTTTTGGTTATGAGATTGGCAGTAGGCTACAGCACGATGATAGCAAACCTGTTATTGATCTAAGGTACTGTATGGCTAGCAATTCTCGTTGGAAGCGAGGATACGGTACCGGAGACTGATTCGGAGGAATTATACTCCGCTTAGAGAGGATGAAAGTAGCTCTCCATAGGGGTGTTTTGAGGGGAAAGAAGAACTATTTTTGGTAAACTTTGTCGATTATTGAATTTGTAGGGCGTATCGGGACGATATGTGTTGGTGTCAGGGGAAGCGTTTCTCTCATGGAGGGGTGTGCTTTCTGTGGCAAGGGGGTTTGGAAAACTTGAACTGTTGCTTGGAAGCTGCGCGATGCGTTGGCAGTTAGTCTCGTGGGCTGGCTGTTGGATCGTGTTGTGGTTGAGCAACTGGTGAGGTTGGTAGGAACCCTCGATTTATGCGCCGAATATTGTTTCACATCGCCGCCTACCTCCAATTAGGTGCCATGGCTTTTACGGGTTGTGCACCGACTCAGCCTTATTTTTTACGTGAGCGGGCCGACTTGGCTCACTATCTTGAGACGGCTACGGAGATTGAGTATCCCGATTTGGATTCGGAGTCGTTACCTGAGGCGCGAGAAGCGGCAGAGCCATTCTCTTTGCGAAATCTCGAGTATGCCGAGGTGGTCGACTTGACGCTGGAGGAGTGTCAGCAGTTGGCGTTGGAGAATTCAAAGATTCTTCGCACTTCATCGGGAACGCAGCAGCAGATCAACGGTCAGGCATCGGTGGTATTGAGTGGAACGGAGGGGCAGATTGGATCGGTTTATGATCCGGCGATCGCTTCGAGTTCTTCGACGGGCCAACCGTTAGCGATCGATCAGAACGGCAATCGTATTTTTCCTCGTGGGACGGTGCGGGCCAATCAGGTTGGTGGTGTTGAGGATGCGTTGGCGGAATTTGATTCGCAGTTTTCAAGTTTCTTTGGATACAACACGACGGATCGTCCTCGCAACGTTGGTCCAGGCAATCCCTTCAATCCCCAATTATTCCAGGGGGTTGATAGTTCTTTTCAAGCAGCGCTTTCGAAGCGGACTGCGGAGGGAACAATCGTCAGCGGTAGAACAACGACGGCTTATTCCAACAACAACATTCCCACGCCTGGTTTGGGGCGCGAGGTGCCATCAGATTACTTCACGACTATGGAAGTTCAGCTTCAGCATCCTTTGATGCGAGGGCGTGGAACGTTGGTGAATCGCGTACCGGTGATGCTCGCAAGGATCAATGAGGATCTTGCTTTGCATGATTTCGAATTGCGAGTTCGCAATTTAATGAGAGATGTGGAGAATGCGTACTGGGATCTTTATGGGTCGTATCGAGCAGTTGAGGCCGCGCGACTTGGGCATGAGAGTGCGAATGCATTGTGGCGAGTGGCTAAATCGAAGCTGGATATTGGTGAGGGGGCTCCGGAGCTTGAGGCTCAGTCGCGATCTCAGGTGTATTTATTCCAAGGTCAGTTAGAGCGAGCGTTTAGCGGTTCGAATATTCCTGGCAATGATCCTGGTGGGTTGTTGGGCCGTGAGCGAGATTTGCGTTTCTTGATTGGATGGTCGCCGACCGACAAGCGATTGATTCGTCCGATCGATCAGCCGACGACAGCGAGGTTGGCGTTTGGATGGGAAGAGGTTAAAGAGGAAGGTTTGCTGCGAAGCGTCGAGTTACGGCAGCAGAAATGGTCGATTAAGCAGCGTGAGTTGGAGTTGATTTCGGCGAAGAATCAGCTGTTGCCGGATGTGAATGTGTCAGCGCTTTACCGTTGGGTTGGAGCGGGTGATACGTTGGCGAATGCCGATGGATCTGGCAGGGTTTTCCCGGATGCTGGTTCGCATGCCTTGGAAAGTCTTCTGGATGGTAATTATCAGGAAGTTGGGGCAAGGTTGGAGTTTACTCCGCCTGCCTTTGGAGCGCGTCGGCAGTATGCTGCGATACGAAGTGCTCAGTTGAATTTAGTCCGTAGCACGAGTTTGCTTGAGGAGAAGGAGATTGCCTTGATCAAGGAACTGAGCGAGGCGATTTCGAGGTTGGATTCGCATCATGTTCAGGCGGAGACGTTCCTGGGTCAGTGGCAAGCTAGCGAACGTGAGGTGAGTGTTTGGGAGAACAAGCTGGAAATCGACAGCGAGCGAGCTGAGGTGGTTTTGGACAATCTATTGCGAGCTCAACAGCGACGTGCGGATGCGCAATTGAGTTACTACCGAGCATTGGCGGAATATAATAAATCGATCTGCTTTGTTCATTACCTCAAGGGATCGTTGTTTGAATACAACAACGTGGCTTTGGAAGAGGGGCCGTGGCCTCACAAAGCGATGTGGGATGCTTTGGAGAGGGCCAGAGAGCGAGCAGCGGGAACTTACTTTGACTATGGCGTAACTCGTCCTGGTGTGGTGAGTCGCGGCGAGGTTCCTAACCAGATAGGTAACATGGGAACTGGGCCAGCACCGAGGCAGTCGACGGGTTCGGATGAGAAGGAATCTGGATCTGCGGAACCCAAAGCTTCGGCAGCAGGTGGAAGTGACCAGCATGACGAAGGGGCGCATTCAGCGAATTCGAAGGGTTCGATTGCCGACGATCCTGATGCAGCACCGAAGCCGAAGACTTCGGAGGGAGAATCGCCAACTCTTGAGCATGAAGAGGTTGGATCGGGAGTCAAAAAGGGAGGTAATGGATCTGAAATGGAGTCATCTCCTCAGCCCAAGAGCGGAGGCAGTGCAGCGTCGGAAAAATCATTGCTAAGCAAAAGGGTGAATAAGAATCAGCAGAGTGCTGGCGTTAGCTCGAGCAAGGTGACGACAGCGTCGGGTGTGGCGGTTCGCCCAGCAAGTAGCGGAAATCTGGGGGCCTTAAGAAAATAATTATTCTCGAAGGAAGGATAGTTAGGGCTTTTCCTGATCGTGGGTAGCCCGGCGCGATTGCTGATCATCCAGCGGTTTGTTAGCTGCTATCGACTCTTCTTTTGAGGTTACAAGACAGCTTGATGCTGTGAACGAGGGCAGGGGGAAAACTGAAGCGGGATGGAGCTCTTTCGAGTGCTCCATCCCGTTTTGGCATTCTAGATATTGCTAGCAATTCCCTCCCTGCAGGTGCAGGTGCTATGCACCCTCGTTGTCAGGTGCTATGCACCCTCGTTCTATGCACCCTTGTTGCCCCATCGTTGTATGAATGCTAGCGAATTCTCTTTGATACTCCCGTCATTTTTTACATTTCGCTAAAGCGATCATTGTCAATTTTAGAGTTTATATGTATAGTGAACATAAGTTTTCACATTGTTTTTGTAATATTCGCTTAAATGAATGCTTTTGGCAAGGAGGGACAGGTGAGAAGGAATAGAGATAAAGACTACAGTCCAAGCGAAATGTCCATCGTTCACATCTCCCATCGTTGTGCGAGGCAATTGTTTTTGCTCGATGATGGATTACCCACTCATGGTGATATGAAGAATCGGCGGGATACCATTTTGGAAAGACTGAAATGGCTCGTTAGGT
>JBEGUT010000416.1:0-4425 GCA_041178745.1 Planctomycetota bacterium
AGTGGTTCAATGTTTGGTGGAGGAGGTGGTGGAGTGGTTCCTAGCAGAGTTTCCATCACCCATTTACCGCGGAGCACCGGGCTGGTGCGATTGGGATAAGATGAAACGGTCAGTGGCCCAGCCATCGTCAGGATGCCACCTCGTATATGTTCCGGGGGCAATTGGCATTTGATCAAATTCTGAACTAGATTCTCGGGGCGATTTTCTTTCAGTCCGTAGAATCCGAAAGTTTCGCCGTTGACATAAACGTAATCGCTTTCGATGAATTCCAGGATGCTACGATTTTCTTTAAGCATATCTTGGAAGACGAGCACTGGTTCCTCGCGGAAGGCGGCTGCCAGTTCATCATCGAACTTTGGAAACATAGTTGGATCGGGTTTAATTTGTCGACCGATTTCGCGTGTGCCCAGCCATTGTCCGATGAAGCTTTCGGCCATCGATCTGACCTTGGGGCTCTTGAGCATACGTTCGATTTGCTCGCGTAAGACTTGCTCTTGTAGCAAGGATCCATCGTCTGCATGTTTTCTAAGGTCGCGATCGGGCATTGTATCCCATAAAAAATACGACATACGAGTCGCGAAACTGAAAGCGTCTATAGCCTGCGGCTTGTCGCCTGGGACTGGTGGTTCGACAAGAAAAAGAAACTGTGGCGATACCAGAACACCTTGCAGTGCATAATAGATCGACTGTTCGAACGAAAGATTGCGTTCGCTTGCTTTTCGATAAAGCGACATGATTCGATTGATTTCAGATTCCTGGGGTGGTCGGCGAAAAGCGCGACTCATGAATCGCTCAAGCACTTCCTTGGCAGCTTGTTCGGCGGGTTTCGATTCACTGGGAAGCGTATGAAAGATCAGCTTGCGAGACGATTCATCTTTCGCCGAGTAGTCGAGAGCTTCCTTAGCTGATTCAAGATATTTCTCGCCATGGATCGGAGAAAGAAACAGTGTTTCAGCGGCGTTATCAAAACCTTCTCCTCCAGCGCCATCGACTGGGAGTGAATGTCCCGCATCAAAGTGGATCGCCAGGAGATCTCGAATCGTGTTGCTGTACTGATTGCGATTCAGGCGGCGCAAGGGATTGGGGCCTGGTTGCGGTTCGCCTCGACAAGCGATCTCGCGAAAAGTTGTCTGTACCCAATCGGCAAACCAAGTGCGTTCTTCGACGGGCATTGGTTCATGATCGCGCGGTGGCATCTCGCCATCTAGCACCCGTTGGCGAACGCGATCCCAGGTTTCGCGATCGGCAATGATAGTTTCGATCGAGTTAAAACGTTTAAGATCTAATCCACCTTCTACGCTCTCTGGACTGTGGCAATCCCAGCAATGTTTCTCCATGAGCGATGTCGCCCTGAGAAACGGATCGGGAGTAGGTTCGATTGGAGCCGGTGTAGGTTCTGGTTTGGGAGGTTGAGTATCGTTGGTTATTGTGGGCTCTTGAGCGAACGCTGACGGTTGACTATCGAGCCAAGTTAAGAGGTTAGGCACGACCAGGATCACGATAAGCAACCGCAACGGAGCAACGAACATGGGCGTATCTTTCCAAATCGGAAAGCGGATCGCTGCTAAAAAAGTCCAGTTAATCGTTGTAACTCGTTTGTTGGTAAGCATCGAATGAATCGATTGGTAGCATGTCATTACGGGTTTAGAACCTCGACAATGCAGGCTGAATTGAGTTTAGTAATTGGCCATGCAACTCATTAGCGGCATGACTTTCATGGGGGTAATCATTGGGGATTTTTTGAGGTTGGGGAGAACTATCCTATTTTATCGCCGGCGATTCGAAAGGGTAAACAGTAAAAAGCTTGAGTCGTGGGGGGAAATAAGCCAAAATAACAAACATGAAACCATCCCACCTTTATATCCCCGCCCTATTGGCTTTCTGTTTTTTTTGCGACCCTTCGCCAACCGCCAACGCTCAAACGCCGGCGGGTAGCGTCGAGTTTTTTGAATCGAGGATTCGCCCGCTTCTGCATGAGCATTGTGTTTCATGTCACGGCCCCGAAAAGCAAGAGGGTGATCTGCGGTTGGATACACCGAAAGCGATTCTCAAAGGTGGGGATACCGGTGCTGCGATCACGCCGCGCGAGTCGTCGGCAAGTTTAATTGTAGCCGCAGTACGTCAATTGGACGTAGCGCTCCAGATGCCTCCTGCACCTGCGAAAAAATTATCGGAGCGAGAGGTTGCCGATCTGGTTGCCTGGATCGATGCGGGAGCGATGATGCCTGACCTAGAGGGCGTAGATTCCGCGATGACAAAACGCACGCCACGATTCAGCGATCGACTTGAGCAGGGAAAGGAACACTGGGCCTTCCAGCCCATCGCTCGTCCCGAAATACCATCGCTTGTGATGAATGACCCTATAAAGAGTGAAGGTCGCGGCGCAGCAGCGGAATCGATCCGCAATCCAATCGATGCGTTCGTTCTGCAAACACAAATACAACAGGCGTTATCGATCAATGAAGCGGCTGATCGCTCTTCTTGGTTGCGTCGAGTTACGATTGGCCTGACGGGACTACCTCCAACCGCAGAAGAGCTTGAGGGGTTTCTCGCTGACCGAAGTGCAGACGCCGTTGATCGCGTAGTCGATCGACTGTTGTCATCTGCACAGTATGGTGAACGATGGGGAAGGTTTTGGTTGGATGTCGTGCGTTATTCAGACTCCAATGGACTTGATGAGAACATCGCGCATGGAACCGCATGGCGATACCGCAATTACGTGATCGATAGTTTGAATGAAGATAAGCCTTATTCTGATTTTCTGTCGGAACAGATTGCCGGCGACCTTCTTCCCTATTCCAGTCGCGAACAGCGTAATTCGCAATTGACTGCCACAGCATTTTTAACGCTAGGGCCTAAGGTGCTGGCAGAGGTCGACGAGAAAAAGATGGAGATGGATATCGTCGACGAGCAGATCGATACGCTCGGCAAAGCATTTCTAGCCATTACGCTTGGCTGCGCGCGATGCCACGATCATAAGTTCGATCCGATTTCTACCGAGGACTACTATGGCTTGGCCGGTGTCTTCAAGAGCACTCACACGATGGAGAGTTTTACGAAGATCGCTAAGTGGCATGAGAATGTGATTGCTTCAGAGCAGCAGGAGGCAGATCTCGCCAGTAAGCAAGCGGAACTTTCATCGCTGAAGACGCGACTTGAGGAACTTACCAAACAGTCTGCGACCGATGCGGAAAAGCAGTCGTTGACAGCGAAGATCGAACAGTTACAGAAGTCAATGCCCGTATTGCCAACGGTGATGGGAGTTCGCGAAGGGGAGGTGCAAGATGTGCCAGTTCATGTTCGAGGGAGCCATCTTGTGCTTGCATCGAAAGTCGAGAGGCGATTTCCAGAAGTCTTGTCGCTGGAACGTAAGCCGATCGGTAACGCGACGCAGAGCGGTCGATTGGAGTTGACTCGATGGATGACTGACCCACGCAATCCGCTAACAGCGCGAGTGATCGTCAATCGATTGTGGAGATGGCATTTCGGTAGAGGCTTGGTAGCTTCCACGGATAACTTCGGTGAACTCGGCGAGAAGCCATCTCATCCCGAGTTGTTGGATTGGTTGGCTAGTGAGTTGATCGATTCAGGCTGGTCGATCAAGCATATCCAAAGATTGATCGTTACTTCGGCAACCTATGGACAGTCGAGTCGGATTGATGAAGCGAAGAACAATGCCGATCCAGAGAATCGATATTTGTGGCGATTTCCCGTACGTAGGTTAGAGGCTGAGGCGATTCGCGATACGTTACTGGCTTCTTGCGGACAACTGGATCGAGCTCGCGGTACTTCGCTGTTGCATGTTGGTAATCGCGAGTTTCTATTTGATCATACCTCGATCGATAAGACGAAGTATGACAGTCCGCTGCGATCGATTTACCTTCCGGTAATCCGAAATCATCTTTACGATCTTTTTGATCTGTTCGATTATTCGGATGCAGCGACGGTGCAAGGAGACCGAGGTTCCACGACCGTTGCCCCTCAGGCATTGTTTATGCTCAACAGCGCTTTGGTGCACGACGCGGCTGCGAATCTTGCCAAGAAGTTGCTCGAGCAACCGGAATTGGATGATAAGGGGCGAGTTCAGCGAATGTTTGCTCTTCTCTACGGTCGCTATCCAGCGGACGGAGAAAGCGAAGCGATGATGAAGTTTCTTGATAAGTCTGGCGATGTTTCGCGCGAGCAGCGCTGGATTCATCTGTGCCAGGCAGCGATCGCTTCGAACGATTTTCTGTATGTGAGGTAACCCATGAACCGCGATCACTTCTCCTACAGAAAGAAAGAACTAGCGGACATCGGCAGCTTGAGCGGTGTCCGATTAGGTCGTCGCGAAATGCTGCGTCAGTCTTCGATAGGCTTTGGTTACTTGGCAGCTGCGGCTTTGCTCGGTGAGGCTTCCAAGAGGACAGCTTGTGGCGGTGAGGG
>JBEGUT010000417.1:0-4411 GCA_041178745.1 Planctomycetota bacterium
ATTTTTCTGAGCGTTTTGTTTTCAAAGCTTGCGAGGGAATCGGCACTTCACTGTGAGGGAAAGACTTCAATGACTGTCAATTCGCGAATAATGGTTCCGGTTTTGAGATTGTTTTCAGTGGCGGTAGTAGCCGCGCTGATCGTTCTTGCAACGGATGCTCGGATGTGTGATCTCAGGGCGCAAGGTTTTACTCCGAATTACGATGAATCGAAAATTCCAGCCTTCACATTGCCAGATTTGCTCGTAAACGAGAAGGGTGAGAAGGTAACGAGTGCTGAGCAGTGGGAGAAGGCTCGTGAGCATTGGCTCGCGCTTTGTCGAGATCATATCTATGGATCGTGGAACTGCCCGAATTACAAAATCGATACGGAGATTGTCGAACAAGGTGAGTTCTTAGGTGGAAAGGCGATGCGTGTTCAGTGGCGAGTTACCATTTCCAACGAACATGGCAGTCAGCCGATCGATTTACTTGTTTACCTTCCTGCGAATGCATCGAAGGTCAGCAAGGTGCCGTTGTTCTTAGGATTGAATTTTACGGGTAACCACTCGGCAACCGATGACCCAGCGGTCCGTTTGCCGAAGAGTTGGTTACGCAACGATCCAAACGGCGCCGTTGTGAATAATCGAGCGACTGAGGCAGGAAGAGGTATTCAAAGTAAACGCTGGCCGATTGCGGAAATTATTGAACAGGGGTTCGGAGTTGCGACAGCTTACTATGGCGATGTCGCACCTGATGATCCCGGTCATTACATGGAAGGATTGCCGAAACTCAACCCAGCTTTAGTCAAAGATCTTGGTCCGTTGCCTCTCGATGCACCCTACAAGGAGACCAAGCAGCCGACGACGGGTGGAGCGATCGCTGTATGGTCCTGGGGGCTTTCGCGGTTATTGGATGTGCTCGAAAAAGATCCGCGGATCGCAGGGGATCAAGTCATCGTGGTCGGTCATTCACGACTCGGGAAAACGGCTCTCTGGGCAGGCGCCATCGACAAAAGGTTTGCCATGGTTGTTTCGAATAATTCCGGGTGTGGTGGAGCGGCTTTGAGTCGGCGCGCGTTTGGGGAGACGGTTCAAAGAATCAACAGCGCATTTCCACACTGGTTCTGCGACAAGTATCGGCTTTACAACAAGGCGGAGGATAGTTGTCCGGTGGATCAGCACACTTTGCTCGCCCTGATTGCTCCGCGTCCTCTGTATGTCACAAGTGCCTCAGAAGATTTGTGGGCTGATCCTAAAGGTGAATTTCTCTCGGCGAAGGAGGCGGGTGTTGTTTATCGTCTCTTGGGAGCGACACCAATGCCCGATGTGGATTTTCCAGGATTTGAAAATCTAGGTGATGGCAAGGTTGTTTACGGAGCGGCTATCGGTGATGCTCAGCAAGACAATGTACCGACATTCGCTACGGTCGCTTATCACATTCGTAAAGGTCCGCATGATATTTTGAGCTGGGACTGGCAGCGTTTGATGCAATTTGCAAAACAGCATTTGAGCAAACAATGATCTCATCGTCACAGCGTGACAGACTGGTAGCAAAAGCTCTGGAAGTCCGCGAGTTGGCTTATGCGCCTTACAGCCAATTTCAAGTCGGTGCTGCGTTGTTGGCCGAAGATGGCGAAATGTTTGCCGGCTGCAATGTGGAAAATTGCTCATACGGTTTGACGATTTGTGCTGAGCGCTCTGCAGCTTGTGGGGCGATTGCACAAGGTAAGAATCGTTGGCTTGCCATTGCCATTGCATCGCGTGTAGCGGTGACGCCATGCGGCGCGTGCCGACAATTTCTAGTTGAGTTCGGAGCGGACTTAGAAGTTATTCTGGTGGATTGTGAGCATAAGAAGAGCTTGGAAGTCCTTAAGTTATCGGACTTGATTCCTCGGCATTTCACGCCAGAACGTTTGCGGAAGACCTAGGCCACGGGTGTTGTTTGGGCGATTTCGTCGACGGTACAGCACAAACAATTTTCTGAGGACTAGGGTATGACACCGGCTGCTATTATTTCCAAGAAGCGGGACGGAGGTCGGCTTTCCAAAGAGGAAATCTCGTTCTTCATCGATGGCTTTACGCAAGGCAATATCTCTGATGGCCAGATGGCAGCGTTATCGATGGCGATTTTCTTTCAGTCGATGACGGATGAGGAAACTGCCTACCTCACTGAGGCGATGCTTCGCAGTGGAGCGACTTTGCAGAGGACATCTTCGTCGCTTCCGCGTGTTGGTAAACATTCAACCGGCGGTTTGGGCGACAAGACTTCATTGGTTTTAGCACCACTGCTCGCTTCCTGTAATCTGTTGATTCCTAAATTGAGTGGCCGAGGTCTTGGAATCACCGGTGGGACACTGGATAAACTGGAGTCGATTCCTGGATATAGAACCAATCTGTCCGAAGAAGAGATCTCTAACCAGTTGGATACGATTGGTTGCGTGATCACGGGGGCGACGGAGAGTATTGTTCCTGCGGATCGTAAACTCTATGAGCTGCGCGACGTGACGGGAACGGTACCATCTATTCCGTTGATCACATCCAGCATTATGTCGAAGAAGTTAGCTGAGTCGCTCGATGCCTTGGTGTTGGATGTGAAATACGGTAGTGGTGCGTTCATGGCAACCCGGGAGCAGGCAGAGAAATTAGCCCACAGTCTGATAGATACGGGTCGCAATATGGGTGTTGCGACCGAGGCGGTGTTGAGCGACATGAATCAGCCACTTGGAGAGATGGTAGGCAATGCATGTGAAGTGAACGAGGCGATGGCAGTGCTTCGCGGTGAAGGGCCTATGGAGGTAGTCGATTTAGTGATTGAGCTTTGTTCCCACTTGTTGCTGATGACCAAATCAGTGTCCAGTCTTGGAAATGCTAAAAAAGTTTTATGGGAAAAGCTCATGGGCGGTTTTGCCTATGAGAAGTTTATGAAAATGGTTTCGGCTCAAGGTGGAAAGCTTACCGATGCGGGATTGGAGACGGCTAGCCCTGTGGCGGTGGAAGCGTGTCGTTCTGGGCGAATTGTTGCGATTGATGGGCAGAGATTGGGTGAGGCAGTGATACAGCTTGGTGGCGGCAGACGATTTAAAGGGGAGAAGATTGATCATTCGGTCGGCTTAAAAATGTATGCTAGGATCGATGATCAAGTGCTTGAAGGAGAGAAGCTGTTGGAGATCTTAGCCCCTGCGGATCGGGCCAATAGGATAGCGTCATTCTTGCAGCATGCCTTCACTATTGTGTCGTAGCCGTAGCGTCGCGGTGAAGTGCTGGGATTTCTTACGCTGAGTTCTCGCTAATTCCTAGTTGAGTTACAGACTTGAACGATTGATAGGCTGCGGTGAGTAAGTTGGCGTCCGAGAGGCCGTTGAATTGCTGCTGCAAAACTGCAAAAGCGAGAATGATAAAGCTCGAAAAAGAAATGATTGAGCTTGTTTGATAGAACTCCGTAACCGAGAACGCGTCCTTGCATTCCCGAGTTGGCTACAGAGTGCACTCGCTGACTTTAGAGAAGTTAGCAAGTGCAATTCGCAACCATATCATCCGTGCCATGGTTGAAAAAACTGGCAAAGGTGGCTTCGCCCCAATGAGCCCGTGGCCGCAAGCTCATCGTTGTTTTTTCGAATGCGAATAAATTTTGTATCTGTCTTCCTGTCCTTGTCTCCGCCCTCTGTATCGTGCTCGTTGGGTAAAGTGTCATGCTTGTGTTCGAACCTAGCTCACCTACCCCGCGATCATTCTCTTTCTCGAATCTCGCTACTCGTTTCTCGCCTCTCCAAAAGCTCTTTCCGCCAGTTGGTCATACATCGGCTGTGTTCGGCCCAGGAATTCTTCCCATGCGTGCGAGGACCAGATCTCCATATGGTCTCGCACTCCCAGCAGTACGACCTCGCCCTCCAGGTTGGCGAGCTTACCCAGTTCCGTCGGGATTCTGAGTCGTCCTTGATTGTCGATTTCTGCGGGTTGCGCTTGAGCGTAAAACAGTCGCATGAAGGCCCTAGTCTCTTGAGCCGCAGGTGACTTTTGCGCCAGTGCAGCCCCTAATTCGGTGAGCCTTTCAGCGGTGTAGATTGCCAAAGAGCCATCGGTGCCGGGGGTGAGAAAAAGATCCGTCTTTTCGGGAAACCCCAGTGCATCTCTCAGTGGTTTGGGAATTGCCAAACGCATCTTGTCATCAAGATTACGGCGGTAACTTCCAACCAACATAAAAGGTTTGCCAACTGTGAGTTTTCCGTGTTAATCGCAATCCTTGCGAAATTCCCATTTCCCCCCACACGTCCCCAAAGATACCCACAACCTGCCCCGCGTCAATCAAGCTTTTCCAAGAAATCAGATTTTAACGGATCGGCATTCGACGCAGGTCCTTACGGATTAGGCTTTTCCGTCGATTTGAAGGGCGTCAAAATTTTTTTGTTGTAGCGAAAAAACGGTGTGAAGATCG
>JBEGUT010000418.1:0-4409 GCA_041178745.1 Planctomycetota bacterium
GTTTCAGTGTGGCTGGTTTCAGTGTGGCTGGTTTCAGTGTGGCTGGTTTGAGGGAAGTCGGCAAACGGAGGTGTGACTGCGGGCGTGATTGGAGGCCGAGCGAGGTAGCGAATGGTTAATAGAATTATCACTTTGAAATTGTGGAAAACGACCCCAGTGACTCGGTATATTGACGAAGCTCAAGCTAGCAACTTCGGTAATTAGCGACCTCTAAAACCGCGAGGAAATGTAACGCAAAAGTGTTTCAAGTATGGCTATTACCGAAACCCAAATACGACAAATCGTTGCTGCGATTTACTCCATCTCGGAGTTCAATCAAGTTGCAGTTGGGTATTATAGCAATAATATGTGGCGCCAGCTTTCCCCGGGTTCCCTGACTTCACCCAATTACGGTAGAAGAGCGGTAATCCTTGAAGAAACTGCAGGTAATGGCATAGCGGTTCGTGCTCCAGTCACGCCGCCTACTATCGCTATTCCGGCTCGCACCGGTGCACCGACAAACGTTGAGATTCAGCAAGGGGCACAAGCGCGAAATACGCTGCAAGCCAATGGGAGTCGGATTGTTCCTGAGTTGATTGGTGCAGCGCTTCCCTGCGGCTTTGCCGTGATTTCTGGAATCGGCGTCTTAGGGTCAGTGGCAGCCGAAATCCTAACAGCCAGTCAATTGGCTGGCATGAATCGTGCTAGGAGACAGGCAGCGTTAAACAGCGCTATTGAGCAAGCGAGTCGTAACCCAGAAACGGCGCAGGCGGTTCGGCAGACGGTAACAGAAGCAATCGTTGCAAGTGGAAGCAGTCAAAGAAGTATCGTTGGGGCTAGAACTGGTGTGGTGGCTATTAGTCAGGAAACAACTCGACGCTTGCATCGTAGTTTGGTGGAAGTTTTTAGTGGCTACGTTTCGCTCCCGATCAACGCTCTTCCATCGGAGCGAGTCGGCTCGGCGAGTGGTTCTATTAATTTCTTTGGCGGAAAAATTTTGAATGTCATTAAACTTGCTCACTAATGAGATCTCGCTTTCTCGTGATAGTGATTTCCTTATGAACAAACAGGAGTGCACCGGCGATGCTTTGGCTAGGAAGAACTCCGGCGAATCAAACTTGGCAGGCTTGCACTTCTGAGGTAATCCACGAATCGCTGGAAAAGTTGCTTCTAAAAGCGTTCTCTTTTCACAGTCGTGAGGGAGTGAAGGAGTGTTTCCTTGATTCCGAGCGTTTGGGGAACAGTCGAATTTCAGGCCGTCATTGCGATTTTGCTCTTTCATTGCTCAGTGTAGATGAGTTGGGTGGACAGGTTGAATGGTTCGCGCCCAGGCCACCCGATGTCATGTTCCGCAACGCCGATAGTCGGGATACAGCAAGTTTCATTAAGTTACTAGTGCAGACTAAATCGAAAAGAACAGTTGCCGGTATTCTTATACTCGTTGATGCGTTTTACACACTCCAAGAGTTGCAACGCGTCTTAGAAGCGAGTTTTGAAACAAACGAAAAGCGGCCGGGTGTGTTCATCGTCATGGCCTCTCCTTGCCAGCCGATCCCGACGCTCCGGCCACAGCGTCCAGGGGATAGTATTCGTTCGGCAATTTTTCGTTGCGACAATCCAAACTGCCGCGCTCGTGGCAATGAGGTGCTTGTCCCCACACGAGATCATGTGCATTACATCACTAAGCCAGAAGAAATTGCAATCGCTTGTCCCACTTGTCCTGGCGCTTGGACCGAACATTGGGCTCTGACGTTTGTGGGAAAGCCAGGCATGGGCTCGTCTAGCGGTTTTATGGTTGTCGAAAGTCCGGCACGAAGTATTCCTCGTCGAACTTCGATGCATGCAGGACCGATGCGAGCGGTGATGAAGATTCCGGAAGCGACGCCGTGGGTCGGATGGTCGAGTTCAACGATTCCCGAGGTATCTCAACCATTAAAGCAGTTCATGGAGAGTAAAAGTTTGGCGGATTTGCGAAGGGCTATCCTGCAAGATCCTGCGACCACAGGAGGACTGTTGGCCGGGATGCTGGATGTGGAAAATCTGAAAGTGCTGATCGATAGTATCCGACGCATGCCCTTGGAGAAGAAAAACGATGAGCTCGCTGAAGCGATCGCACTGGCATTTTGTCCGCGGCGTACCGGCAATTACAAAACAGAACCAGATGCCTATCAAGAATCGCATTTCCATTACATCGCATTTAGCCCCATCAATTTCGTTCAACGATTAAAGGCGGTTGGGTGCTTTCAGAAGTCAGGCAAATTTCTCGATATCGGCTGCGGCGTTGGTGAAAAAGTTTTCCTCGCGCATGTCTTCGGAAGGTTTTCGCAGTGTGACGGTTTGGAGTATGACGCTAAAACGTTTTCCGTAGCGGAATTTCTTTTAGATCGTATTCAGCCTCGGGATCACTATCCTATTAAGCTCGTGCACGGCGATGCCCTTGCCTTTGAAGATTACGGAGATTACGACGTTGTATATATGTACCGCCCTATGCGAGATCATGGCTTAATGAGAAAGTTGATCCAACGCATTGCTGCACAAATAGAGCCAGGAGCTATCATGCTTGACGTCTTGCGTGAGCGCTGTGTTTTTAAAAAGGTTGCACGCAATCAATTTCTCACCGTCGGCGAGATTCCCTTAGTTGTTGAAGCGACGTGGGATACGCCAGCTGATTATGACTTGATGTTTGAGCGAATGGGAATTGCGGATTGAAACAGCCGATTTGTTGATGGCTTCCTTGGTTTGTGGATATTAGGTCACAGAATTAAATAATTTGGACGGCTGACGTCGTAATCTGTGAAGCTGGTTTTGGACGCTATCTTTTGACAGCGATCATTACCATGTTGGTGACTGGATAGGGGATTCGTTCGGGACCGTTAGTGCCGGTTCGGTAGAGTTTTACCTTGCCTTGCCATCGATTTGCGACAATCCAAGGATTGGTGTATTCGTAGGATGCTGGATGAATAGTAAAGCCTGCCTTGCGCACCGCTTCACACCATTCGCTGTAGCTCCAAAAGCAAAATGTTTCGTGCATTTCGCTAAGCCAATTATCTGTATAGTCCTTCTTGCTGAGAAACTCGCAGGCATCTTGCATGGAAATCGCGATATACTTTGTGCCGTTGTGGTCCGCATGATCGAATGGTAGTCGATAGCCTTCCGAGTGACGAAAGTCTTTGGCAAACCGAAGGAAGCGTCCGTAAGTGGAGAGGCCTGAAAGATACTCACTCAATTCGTGGTTCTGGGTTGCTGTGAATTCGCGATCCCAGTCCTCATTGCGACCATCTTCTTTAGATAGCTCCATCCAAATGCGTTCGTCGCGATTCTTTGGGCCGATCACATCGACATTCAGCCAGCGTCCTCCGAGTGTTAACTGTTTTCTTAGTAAATCGATGAATCGAAGTAATGCGTCTCGGTTGCCATAGGATTCGATTTCGTGAGTCAATGCAAAAGTTGTAAAGGTGTTTACTGAATGGTTTTCAAAGATAGGTCCTGCTGCGAAGTCTCGCTGATAGAAGAAGACATTTTCTTCACCAAATATGCCTTGTTCTTTTCGGTGCAAACATTCTGTGTACAACTGTCGTGCCACCTCGATGCCGTAGAAATCGGACTCGCGTAAGGTGGGGTCCAGCGTCATTTCGCGTATCAACGCCCCTGTACAGCAGCCGATATCGACAACGCGACCTGGTTGTACTTGGCCACGGATGAGGTCATATTTTCGTGTAGCACCGGAATCAAATGATCGCACATAGGTGTTGTAGTCACGTGTCCCAGTCAGATCGCCATCTTCGGTTAAAAGCATCGAACGATGGAGATCGATGATTCTTTGGTCGTAGCCATACTTTCGATAGAGTACTCGAGTGGCGTTAGCGACTTTTGCGCGATACTGATCATCATCGCTTGGACAAGCGTCGGCGATAGATCGTCTGATCCAATCCTGCATGATCTTCCAAGGAGGATCCTCACGGAACTCAACCTTTTCACGATTGAAAAGTTCCACTGGCAGTATTGTAAAGCCGAGTGATTCATACTGAGCGAGTACCTCCGGCGTCGAGCAGGCGACCAGGGTGTTCGCTGGCGTAAGGTTGACTGTACCTCCGCTGTCGACATCGATTTTCTTGAGAACATATTCTGCGAAGCGATCTGTAGTTCCAAGGTCGTCGATAAGATATACGAGTGAAGGTACCGAAAGAGAAGAGCTGAAGTTTTCGATAGCGACTTCCCGTCGATGAGCCGGAAGGGGATTGCGCCGAGTATTGCTGTGGTTCGCACTGGTGACCGCCCAGACGATCGCTTTGACGGGACTGGTTAGACTAATAGGCTTTCCGTCGACATCGACCATCACCGACGGTTCGCCAGCGATGACTTGTTTTAGGTAGGTAGATTGAAACGCGGTCAGTAGGTGATGACGTCCAGGGAAGAGGATGTAGGTCATT
>JBEGUT010000419.1:0-4403 GCA_041178745.1 Planctomycetota bacterium
TGGGCAACACCACCTGCCAACTTCGCCAATCGCTCCTGCAACTTCTCACGATCGTAATCGGAATCGGTGATACCGATTTCGCTGCGAATCTGGACGACTCGTGCTTCAACAGCATCTTTCTTGCCAGCACCACCGACGATCAACGTTTCTTCGCTGGTGATCTTGATCTTCTTAGCGCGACCCAAATCACTGAGCTTAACGCTTTCCAAGTCGATACCCAGATCCTTGAAGATCGGCTGTGCGCCGGTCAGAACAGCGATATCGCCGAGGATGGCTTTACGACGATCGCCGTAACCTGGAGCCTTCACGGCACAGACATTCAAGATGCCTCGCATCTTATTCACGACCAAGG
Source organism: Planctomycetota bacterium (assembly GCA_041178745.1). Classification (GTDB taxonomy): domain Bacteria; phylum Planctomycetota; class Planctomycetia; order Pirellulales; family Pirellulaceae; genus JAFLCP01. The sequence goes on from JBEGUT010000419.1 coordinate 353, forward strand.
TCGCCAGCGCTTCGCCATCTACATCTTCGGCAATCACCAACAATGGCTTCTTCGACTTGCTGATCGCTTCCAGCAACGGAATCATTTTCTTATTGCTACTGATCTTCTCTTCATGAATCAAGATGTAGCAATCGTCAAGTTCGACAGTAACTTGCTCTTGATTGGTCACAAAGTGAGGCGACAAGTAACCGCGATCAAACTGCATCCCTTCAACAACTTCCACGGTCGTCTCGCTTCCGCGACCTTCTTCGACCGTGATCACACCGTTCTTTCCAACTTTCAAGAACGCATCAGCCAAAACTTCGCCGATCTCTGGGTCGTTGTTACCAGCAATCGTGGCAACTTGCTTGATTTCCTTCTTGCTTTTCTCATCGATAGCGATCGCCATCTTCCGGATTTCGATACCAACCGCTTCAACAGCCTTGTGGATACCACGAGACAGAGCCATCGGGTCTCCACCTGCAGCCACCATTTTCAAGCCTTCGCGATAGATCGCTTCAGCTAGAACCGTAGCTGTTGTCGTACCATCCCCAGCCACGTCATTGGTCTTGCTAGCCGCTTCTTTGACAAGCTGCGCTCCAAGGTTTTCGAAGGGATCATCCAATTCGATTTCTTCTGCAACAGTTACCCCGTCCTTGGTGACCTTCGGTGACCCCCAACCCTTATCCAAAACGGCGTTTCGACCGCGAGGCCCCAGCGTGCTCTTCACGGCGCGAGCCAACTTGGTGACTCCCGCCAACAGCGGCTGTCGTGCGTCATCATCAAAGACAATCTGCTTTGCCACGATTACTTCTCCTTACCATGCCCCAAACCACAGCGGCCACGTTCGCACGCTGCGCGTTTACCGGAGCAAAAAAACAATGTTTATTCGTTTCCAAATGATTTGCGATTCGGATCGCCAGACCACCGAGAAGATGTCCAAAATACTGACACCCACCGGGTCCCACGTTCCACCAGCCATGACCAGAGTCCGACTGCCTCCAGACAACCTTCAGCAACCCTCGGCGGCCAGCCAGCAGCGACAACTGCGTTCAGCAAAACAAAAAAGCGACGACTTAGCCCCGACTCTCGCCGAAGCTGATTCTCGCAAATCGCTTAAGTTGCTCCGCTGGCGATAGCTCGTAAAGCCGTTTTTGGCAGTTATCGCCGTGCTGCCCCATCTGAGCAAGTTCCATGCCAATCAAAAGCACTCGACCTATCCACCTACTAGACAAGCACTTAGATTAAAGAGAACACGTCACGGGACCCTAGACTTTTCTGTTAACAGAGGATTCCTGCCAGTTTGACAGCCGATACGGCAACAAGCCAACACCCCACCCAAGGAAGGGTTCGCAGAAATCTAGACCGCAGAACCGGGCAACCGGTCGACTGCAAGGGCCGGCCCAACTTCGCCACTACCCAGTTCTCCAACCGGTGCCCCTTCAAAACGAATCGGCAAGATCACCTGAAAAATACTTCCTCGGCCCAATTGGCTGGAAAGCCGAATCTCGCCACCGAGGAGCTTACATAACTCGCGGACGATCGAGAGCCCTAAACCGGTACCAGAGAATTCGCGAGTCAAACCATCTCCCTGCACCACCGTCCCGCTTTGACGAAACTTTTCGAAAATCACTTGGAAATCCTGTTCCGCAATTCCCACTCCTGTATCGGCGACGCTCACAAAAAAACGTCCGCTATCCAAACCTCCCGCCGTTACTGTGATCAAACCACCCTCGGGCGTAAACTTGATGGCGTTGGAGAGCAGGTTCGTGAGGATTTGCTGGATCTTGCCTTGGTCTTGCCAAACGTCGCTCAAACCAGGCAACTCTTCAACTTGAAGATCGATGTTCTTCTCCTCGGCAAGTCCACGAACGGCATCACACTGCGCGTGTACTAAATTCGCTAGGTCAAAGTTGATGGGCCGGACCTCCATTTTTCCAGCTTCAACCTTGGCCAAATCCAAAATGTCATTGATCATCTCCAGCAACGTCCTTCCGCTGCGCTGAATATTTGCTGCATAACGTTTTTGGCGGTCATTGAGCGAATCAAAGCCCTGAAGCACTTCACTGAAGCCGATGATACTGTTGAGCGGTGTGCGCAATTCGTGGCTCATGTTCGCCAAGAAATCGCTCTTGAGCCGGTTGGCTTCATACAAATGCAAGTTCACTTGAGCTAACTCATCCACTTTTAAATCCAGGGCCTGATTGAGTTCTTTTAACTGATCCTGTGTCTCGGTGAGATGTCGCAACATTCGATTAAATGCCTGGCCCAATTCATGAAATTCATCATCAGTGTTGATATCGGCTCGAAGCGAACTATTGCCGCGACTGATCTCGTCGCTGATATTGTGCAGATACGAGAGCGGTTTGATTACCAATCGCTTTAAGATCCAGTGCAAAGCCAACAGAGTGACTGCGACTGTCATCATTCCCATCGCAATCATGACAGACAATGTCCAAGTCGTAGCTACCTGCGTTGAAGCATAAGGAATCATCACCTTCACTACACGAAAAGGTGATTGCTGCACCAATCCAGTTGGTTTCCCATTTTCTTCAGCAACTTCACCTGCAACCTTATCACCATCACTTTGAATTAGCTCTCCATCGTTTTGTGCCACAGCGCCACTGCTGTCGGTCAGCGACTTGACTTGCTCCTTTGAGTTATTAGCAGTCAAAATTGGCGCTAATCCACCCCCGAGAGATGCTTCATTGGATAAGGGTAGGCGACCGTGACAATCTAAGCACGCGGGTTCATGGAAAAAAACCGGGTGATAGTAAATGTAATAACCACCCGTTGGACCTTGCTCGTAGAAAATAGGATCCGCATTGGGATCAAGCGTTTTCTCGCGAGATTCAGCTTCCAAAGGGGTTCGCGCCGCTTCCCCCGAATCAGCCATCACCTTTTCGATCTGCTCCAAACGCTTTCGATAGCGATTTTGCAGATCCTCAAGGATTACCTGCTCTTGAGTTGTCGATGGCGAGGCCGCATTGGGAAGGTCAAAGCCGTTGCCCGTTGAAAGCATGAGAATCTGAGACTGGTAATCTTGGTTGAGCATGTACTTGCGGAGCATGAGCAGCTGCCTCTGGCCAGCCGGCTCACCGACAGAGATCCCTGGTATCCCACGCTCTCCACGGGCGCCCCCCAAACTCATCGCAGTCAAGTGCCTCCACCCGACCGCCGTATTGGCAAAGTCGCGTGCTGCCTGACGAGTCGTTGCCATCACCAGCGACTCAGCGACCATCTGCACAAACCAAAAAGCTAGAAAAACGGACAGAAGAAGGGCCAGGCTGAAATAAACCAAGCACTTCCTTTCCAGGCTTCGCGTTGCTCTTATAGGTCGCAACTTCGCCGGCATCCGTTCTCTCCCCAACATTATCGGCTTAACCGCTACAGTGTGCCCGATCCTCATCGAGCACTATCACCTTCGCGCAGCAATTCGTTCGAACGACATCGCACCACACGTTTCACAAGCGAAACTTCAGCAAAGCTGGGGTGTTCCTCGCATGACATTCCTAGCAAGGTTTTATCCACAGCTTCTGAAACTGCTTAAACAAATCTTTTTTAAGCTTCGTCGAAGCACTGCCCATTGTACGATTTTCTTGCCCGCAACGTCGGGCTCCATTAGCATAGGCTAAGGATTATCCAACTTGTATTGGTATTGTCGAGCTTTTCACCTTCGGAGAAATCGGATCATGTCCAAACGCTTTCCCCACTGGCTACGCCTCTCGCTAGTGGCATCGCTCTGTGTTGCGCTGTCTTTTAACACCGCCTTTGCTGGACGCTTCTTCGGCCGCTGCTTCGCCAAACGACACGTTTGCTCCCCACCGGTTGCCGATCCATGCCTTCCCGCATGCCCACCCCTCCAGTCGCCCTGCGAAAGTGTTGTTGCCGAGCCCTCCGCTGTCACTAACGATCCAACCCACACCCCAGCTCCTGCGATACCTACCCCAGCCGCACCCGTTGCTGAGGAAAAATCTCCAGCTGATTCCCAGCCAGCTCCAGAACCAGCTCCTGCTCCAGAACCAGCTCCCGCTCCAGAACCAGCTCCCGCTCCAGAACCAGCTCCAGCAGC
>JBEGUT010000420.1:0-4399 GCA_041178745.1 Planctomycetota bacterium
CCACTCATTTTTCTTTAGTCCTTCGGTTCGGCCCACTATCTCACCATTCTCGACCGTCCAAAGTCCCTCCGCACCAGTCCAACCCTTGAGATCCTTACCATTAAACAGAGTCGAGGTGTTATCCGAGTTAGCCTTCATCGGAGTCTGTTTCTTGGCAGAAAGATAAGCGATCAACGAACGAACTTGATCTTGATTGAATTGCTTCAACTGATCTTCAGGCATCATCGATTTATCGCTCAATTGCCTCTGCTCGATCTCGTCTTTGGGCATCACAATCAGTTCATCTGTTGTTTGTAACGTGATCGTCTTCTCATCTTCTGCCTTCACCAGCCCAGTAACGACTCGTCCATCTTCCGTAAGAATGATCGTTGGTTGATATTCCTTCGCCATGACAGAACTTGGATCGACGATATTGCTCAGCAAATAATCAAGATCCGAACGATTGGAACCTGTTAGATCTGGTCCAATCTGACTTCCTACACCGTAAAGAACATGACACTTACCACAAGTCTGTGCAAAGATCGCTCGTCCCGAGGTCAGGTCAGGCTTTGGTAACGTTGTTGAAGCGACAAGCGATTTGTACTCCGCAATCATCTTTAGCTTATCTTCCGGTGACTGCCGCACGGTACCCCAGACTTTACCAAGTAATTTCTCCAAATCCTCACTCTTGTGATATTGAAGCTGCCGAACTAAATCCGCTGTTAGATCCGTGCTAGGAATACGCTTGCTTTCAATCGCTTTTAGCAATTGAATTCCCGAAGTACCGCGAGCGCACAATGTCGCCAGGGCAGCCCGCCTAAGCTCAGTCGGTAACCCCGTGTAGTTACTTAAGAGAACTTCCGCCGTCTTAGGATTGTCGTAAGATGCAAGTCCACGAATCGCAATATCTGCCATAGGTGAATTCACTACCAAGCCGAGCAGTGTGTCAACCAGCTCCGGATCTTTAGCCTCCAACAGCGATTCCAACGCGACTCGACGCGACTCGATCGATTGATTCTTATCTGCTACAGAAGTTCTCATTACAGCCATCGCCTTCGGATCACCAAAGGTCACCCCGAGTGCAGTAGCCTGCAGCTTGACATCGCCATCGCTTGACTGCGAAAGCTGTTCATAAACTTCTCGCCATGAGTCCGGAGCATTGACTTTGCGTTGCCCCTTCAGGGCAGCGCGAATTGCTCCCAGAAATGTCTTTCGCAGGGAATCTTCCTGAGCATTTCCTAAACCCTTTACAAGAACGACCAATGCCTCTTGAGCATTCGAGCTGCCAATCCGTCGAAGCATAAAATCGCGAAGCAACGGAATATGCTCTCCCGCCGAAAGACCTAAAGCTAGCGCTCGCGTTGGCTCTAAATCAGCAAGAGGTTCCGCCGCGTACCAGTACATCAAGGGTAGATTGTGATCACTAGCATCCTCGGCATGACTACAGAGTGACTCAAGAATATTCCAGCGTGCTTCAAGTGGAAGTCTCTGGGTCGCGGATGCGATTGCTAAACGAACAACTGGCGATATATCACTTGCTCCAAGCTTGGCAAGTTGCGAGTGCCAATCGGTGTCTTTGCCAACAGATGCCTCTTCCATTTTGAGCCTAATCACCCAACTGCGAACATATGGGCTGGGATGTTTTAGCATCTCTCCCGTTAAATCGGTATTAACTCCACCCGTTACATGCAATGCCCACAGCGCACGAAGAATGCGAGTTTCATCTTGATGAGTTCGCGCGATCTCGGTCAATACGTCACGCGATTCAGGCACCAGCTTACCTGCACTGAATCGCTCCTGAAGAATTCGGCGACTATGACGTACAAACCAATCATTCGGATTGAGAGCATGCTTGGCTAGCTCAGCATCCGTCAGCTTCGAAAGATCCGTACCCTTCTCGCTGTCACCGTAAATGATTTTATAGATACGACCGTTGCTACGATCATGCACATTGACTTCAACACGATGGCAAGCTTGCATATCGTACCAGTCGATCATCCAAGCATTTCCGTCGGGCCCATAGCGGAGGTTGAGAATCTGCGAGGCATTATCTCCTGTCAGAAGAAAATCAGGTCCGTGGCTACCAACGTATCCCGATCCCTCGGGCTTGAGGATATCCATATTCAATCGCTGTCCATGAATATTGTTCATGAAAAGCCCATTTCGATATTCCTTCGGCCAGCGACCACCTAGGTAGATCATCGCGCCAGCGTGGGCATGACCGCCACCGGCAGCATCCGATTTGCTGTTTCCGCTGTGTGGAGTTGCGCCAAGATAATGCAGGTGATCCGCAATGGTATTGATATCTTGATAGGTATGCGGGTTAAAGTGATTGCCAGCTTGCCGAACGTACCGTCCTCCATCGATCATATGATAGAGATGAGGTATAACGCAGGCAGTGATAAAGGAATCACCATAGTCATTGAAATCAACACCCCATGGGTTACTGGTGCCATGCGCGAAGACTTCAAAGAGATGTTTCGTAGGATGATAGCGCCATACACCAGCATTGATCGGTATACGATCCTCATCCTTGGTTCCCGGCTTACCGACTTTCGAATGCGTGAATACACCATGGCAGCCATAAAGCCAACCATCCGGCCCCCAGATGAAGGCGTTGAGTGTTTCATGCGTGTCTTGTAGTCCCCAACCATCGAGCAGGATTTGAGGTTCGCTGTCTGGTTTATCGTCGGCATTTTGATCAGGAATGAAAAGTAGGTAGGGAGCAGCTCCAACCCACACGCCTCCAAAACCAACTTCCAACCCACTCACTAGGTTCAAGCCTTCGGCAAACACTTTTCGCGAATCAAATTTCCCATCGCCATTCTCGTCTTCAAAGATAAGAATTCGGTCGCGTCCCTTATCACCTTTGGCTCGAATTGGATACTCATAAGCCTCGGCGATCCAGACGCGTCCGCGGTCATCTAATGCCATCGCAATCGGCTGCATTACTTCCGGTTCCGCCGCTGCTACCGTTACCTTAAAGCCTTCGGGTAACTTCATCGCTGCCGCTGCTTGAGCCGCATCCACTTTAGAGAGTGGATATTCGTCAGGCACCAACACCGCGACGGGCTGGGTGAATTTCTTAGGAGCGGTGTCGTGAAAACGAAAATGATCGAAGTTAATATGGCCCCAACCATTTTTCGATTCATCGACCAATCGAATCGAAATCATCTTTCCCTGATGCGGTCGTAGATCAACATGCACCGCTCGCATGTTCTCCATCTCTGTACCAGATATCTGATAAAATACTTTTCCCGTGTCTTGTCGGATTAATTCCACTCGGCATTCAGATTGCGGCCCGCCATTGGCCAAAAAGCTCGCGTAAGGATGGGTGACTTCAAACGGCACGCTCGTCAAGGTACCTGTGCCAGCATCTTTAATCTTTTCGTAACCGCCGATCCAAAACTTGCCTCGGTGTCGACTACTCATGTCAGGTCGCCGTGAAACGACCGTATCGCCCTCGATCGGCTGTCCTTCGAAAGCATCTCCCGATGCGGTCCAATCTTGTAGTGTACCGGTCTCAAAGTCTAGGTTTATAGCTCGACCATCAGCGGCTAGCGGTGCAATCGAATCGTCTTTCTCATCCGCTGTATCCTGAGTCTCTCCTGCAGCAACCCAACGTACCCAGTCAACACCTACCATGTGCGCAGGAGCAGCCTTTGGATTAGAGCCAACAATCCTTATCGAGAGTTTATGAGTCGGCTTCTCTTCAACCTTTAGGCCTTCAAAAGTAAGCACGCCTGTAGTGATAACTTCAGGATTGAAAAGATCGATAGGCTTACCTAGAGGCTGATCGTCGAGTGCAATCTGTACAATACCGTAGTCGCGGGCGCAGGTTAAAACCAACTGCAACGCCTTGATTTTCTCTCGTCCCGGCAGTTCCATTTCAAGTACATCCCCCGGTTTTGCTCCTGTCCACCAGAGATGAGAGTCGCCACTCCACGTATCATTCGGGAAGCTTTCCATCGCTTGTGGTTCGGCGGTTCCTGCAGATGCTTTCTTGCCAATCTTTTCCCCCTCAATCGCATTGGCAACTCGGCCGGTTGTTCGGCCTAAGTCAGCCTTGGGACCACGCAAAGCGACTGCTGCTGTAGGGGCTGGAAGCTTCTCTCCAACATACGGTTTTGGTTGAGCCTCTTTCCATGCGACCGCATCAACCTTTTGATCTTCGTGAAGAAGAACATGAGCTCCCTTCATCCCACCAACCGCCATGTCGAGATGCCCATCACCATTGATGTCTTGCACTACCAACTGCCTGCCAACACCAGTTTCTGCAGCTGCTTTGTAGGGAAGAAACTTTACACCATCTTTTTCGCGTTTCAGGGCAAACCAATAAACAACAGCGCCTGCATCCCACATCGGGCTTTGGCGATGATGTGAATAGTAAGTCTTTTCAGTGACAATATCCTTGAGCCCA
>JBEGUT010000421.1:0-4398 GCA_041178745.1 Planctomycetota bacterium
ATTGTTGAATCAATGAGACTCGCAGTCGACTTCCAGCAGGAATATCGATCGGTTCCGATGCAACCAAAGTGACTCGATTATCGCGTCCGTATGAACCAGCTACAGCCCATCCTTTGTTCGGATCAATTTTCTTGCTAACGAGATTGGCTGCTACGAAATCATCTTGCTGGAAATCCGCGAAAGCTGCGACGAAGGTAATGGGACGTGTGCCGTCGATGTTCCATGCCACATCGGGCTTCGAAGTATCCTCGATCGTCTTTTCCCAAATAACCTTTTTGTCTTCACCCAGCACTCTAACCAGTGCACCTTTCAGTCGTTCGGAAATCGCAGCGCCACCGTCCGTTCGATTCCAAACGGCGATCTTATCGATCGCTTGAACCGATCCAAGATCGACCTCCCACCACGGATCGGTAGCGTTGGCATCAGAGTGAGTTACCGAGTTGGCTTCGAAATAGTTTCCATTGGTGTTTCCGTCGATCGCGCGAGCGGGAACGCCGTCAAAGGCAACATTGCTCTGCGTCGCGGTACCTTTCCTTGCAATGTTCTCTTCCTTAGCGAACACTTCGACCTCAGCGAGTGAGAGGATTTTGTTCGCCCCCGGCAACTCGACTCGCACATAGCGTCCACTGAGATTTGTTCCCGCCGGAGGGAGCAATGTAGCTCGCAACTCAGTGAGTACGAAATTTCCATTGTTCCAGCCTGGTCCTCTGTTTGGTAGACGATCGTCGGCCAGAGGTTCTAAACTGACCGCTGCGATTTGCGATGTCCCAGCCGCTTTGATATTCGCCAAATCGAGATCGACATGGAAATTATCTTTCCCTGCCCCCGAAGCACTGCTAATGATGTTGCTCTCAGGATCGATGGTCATCGTAACGCCAGCTTCGCTAGTGGCAGATGCAACTTTGGGGATCGCCCATGAGGGCTTTCTCGGTAAGCTGCTTTCCCATGCCTTGAGCGAAGCTTCCAGTTCGGGTGTCATCGTATCGAGCGTCTTGGAATCGGCTGCGACTTGTTCGTTGAGCTGTGTACGGCGTTTCAGTTGCTCATCGGTCCAGAGTTCATACAACGGTGATTCATCACCACGGTCTGCATCTTCCGTGTTGTTAAAAATAGCAAAGGTCTGAAAATATTCCTGTTGACTGATAGGGTCATACTTATGGCTGTGGCATTGAGCGCAGGCCATCGTCGTTCCCATCCAAACCGCATAGGTCGTATTCACGCGGTCAACGACAGCTACGTTGCGGAATTCCTCATCGTTGGTTCCGCCTTCGTTGTTGGTCAGCGTATTGCGATGAAAGGCGGTGGCAATGAGTTGCTCTTTCGAAGCATCGGGGAGCATGTCTCCGGCTAGTTGCTCAATCGTAAATTGATCAAAGGGTAAATTGCGATTGAATGCGCCGATGACATAATCGCGATAAAGCCATATCGTTCGCGCGGGATCGTCAGCGTAACCTGCCGAGTCAGCGTAACGCGCCATGTCGAGCCACATTCGAGCCCAATGTTCACCATAGGTTTCTTTTGCCAGAAATCGATCTACCATTTTCTCGTAGGCGTCGGCGGACGAGTCCTCAACAAACTGTTTGATTTCATCTTGGCTTGGTGGCAAACCGGTGACATCTAAGGCAACACGGCGGATGAGTGCATAGCGATCCGCTTCTGTTTGTGGTGTGAGATTTTCGCGACGCAGTCGCTCGAGGACAAAATGATCCAGCGGAACCTTGACCCAGCTTTTCTCCTGATCTGATGTCAGTTGGGGCAAGGCAGGGCGTTGTGGGACGCGATAGGCCCAGTGGATAGCGTACGGAGCATTCTCGCTGATCCAGCGTTCCAACAAAGCGATTTCGGCATCATTCAATTTGAGCCCTGTTTCCGGAGGTGGCATCACCTTGGAAGCATCATCTGACTTGATACGCGCGATCAGTTCGCTTTGCTCGGGCTTTCCGGCAACAACAGCAAAGTGTCCCCCCAAGTCTTCGGCAATTCCTTCCGGAGTGTCGAGCCTTAGCCCCGACTTGCCACCGCCTTGCCGCTCGTTTTCATCGGGACCATGGCAGCGGAAGCATCGATTAGAAAGAATCGGCCTGATATCGCGATTGAAATCAAGGCTCTTGGTCGCCGGAGTTTCCCCCAAAGCCAACGACGCGGGAACAACTGAAAAGATCAGGGCCAACAATCCACTGGCAAAGACAACTGTCCGCTGCATAGCAAACTCAGGGGGGTGGGGTGAGAGGTATGTAGGATGGAAATCCTTATCGGTTTTTCGCTCTTTCTAGTATAGCAGGTGGCGGTAATAGCAATCCACCTGATTTCGGACTCTTAGCTCTTTCCGGACCGAATCGATCGGGAATCCCTACCTTGGTAGGATACATTTTATTGGAGTGGATAGCTCCGCCGTCCAAATCATAACCCGCTACCCATTACGACTCATTTATCGTCAATACGCGTCACCTCATCTTCACGAATTTATCCCTGCGATTTTGTATGGACACCGCATTGTAATGGACCGTTCTGCGGTCCTACTCGTCGACCATCCAACAGGGACAAACAGCAAGGCGGGAAATCACACGACGATGGTGTCTCTCCTGGCGTTAGAGATTTCCGAGAGAGAGTCGTTGGAGTTGGACCGCGGAGCGGTCCACTACTTTAGTTGCGGATGCGGCGAAGCTTGCCGTTGATGAGGTCGAGTGATTGGATTTCGGGATTAAAGCTTGTCCCTAATTTCTGCAGCGCCAATTTATGCTGAGGATGGTTTTTATCAGCCCAAGCTTGTAACCACTTCTCGTACTGCTTCGGTCCGCCACAATGCTCGACCGGACAAGTTCGCTCTGCTTCTATACAACGCGGGTAGTACGTTTTGGGTTCGCGCGGTTCGGGACCTTCGATAACAATCGCGTGCACCCAGTTATTTCCCATATCGTAGATGTAATTGAACTCGCTGATCCCCTTCTGCCAAAGGTTGCTCAAGCTGATCTTATGAGCGTTGTCCCATGCGAATTCCGCCATCGCTCGGCGATCTGCGGTGTACTCACGACCTTCAATTTCAAAGAAATGAAGCTGCTTATCTTGCCACCCCATCGCGGCTTGTAGAATTTCATGCAACTTGGCGAGATTACAGTCGCGCAGTTGCAATCGCCGGAAGACCGGAGGCTCGATTCCCTCTAAAATACAACTCACCTGAAAAACGTTGGGCTCAGTTTCGCCTTCCGAGGATTCATGTTTGTCAGATGGGTTATTCATTGTCGAAGAACCAATTGGTTTAAGAAATCAAAATTGAATCTGGAAGACCTGCAAGCTAGGCAACTCGCCCCAAAGTGGCTATTAGTCACCTCCAACACAATCAACAGGACTACTGAATTACATCGGCTCAGGAAACACCGGACAAGGAGAAAGTGACTCGAAGGGTGTCTCACCCCAAAATAGATTTCCTGCCTCAGGCGATGCCGATAATCGCTCTGCTGGCATGTTTTCGATTGCCGTAGTAATGATCAAACGCACTTTACCTTCATGCATGACAAGTTGCGGGCAGGTGTTCTGCGGCGAGCCATGGGTTCTCCAGACACGAACCAGTTTTCCATCGGACAGTCGGTATTCCCTGGTTTCTCCGAACTCAGCTGGGTTTGGATTGTACATACTCACGATGGCATACTTGTCGTTAGGTGTCAGTATCATCCCATCGGGAACAGATTTATCATCAGCTAAATCGACGAGCACTGTGGGAGGCGACAACGTACCTGCATCGATATCAAGTCGGTAACCAACAAGTTGCTTGGTCGGTGAATCGATATCGATCAACTGCAGCGATCCATCTTCCATAACACGAATCGCTTTTCCGTTGCTGCAGATTTGATCGCGCCGCAAGGCGATCAATTTCTTATCTTTTTTTCTCCAAAGATACAGACCAGCTTTTTTGGTTTTGAATTCTAAATCCTTCGTCCCAAAGATCAGGTTTCCATCCCAGACCATACCATCATTGATGATCGTATTGTCGACACCATCATCGATGCCCGAACAAAATGGCGTCCAACTCTTTTCAATCGTGTCGTAGATACCGAGCGTCCTTTCCATGCCAATTACGAATCGATTGGGCTTATCGGTTGGAAATGCAAAGCCGGGTCTTCCGGGTAACGGATAGGTGTAATTGGTGCTGGTCTTCATATCCAACACGCAGAGCGAACCATTTTTAGCTGCTGCGTTGTGCTGAATGGCAACCCACGAAAAGCGACTCGGCTGAAGCGAGTAAGGACCTTCCGGAAGAAATTTCAATTGCTCGTTCTGTGACCTGTAGAGTACGTGGGCATCAACGATGGTCGCCATAAGAAATATTGCTTCCGAAAATCAATGGTTATTGGAAACATGAAGTGACGGGGTAAATCTTCGTAACGTTCTATTTAACATTAC
>JBEGUT010000422.1:0-4391 GCA_041178745.1 Planctomycetota bacterium
CAGATCACTATCACGATCTTTTTTGATTTCTTGAGCGACTAGTTCGCGACCATCATAGAGTCGAACGAGTACGCGTTTTGCGTCGGCAACCACATGGTTATTGGTAATGATTACACCTGAAGGATCAGTAATGATTCCTGAGCCTACGCTATCGTAAAGATTTGGATCGGTTTCATCGATGAAACCGAGTGCTTCTTGCGTGGGGTCAATATCCTTGGTTTGGCCTAGGATGGTAACCACGGCTGGCAACACTTTCTCGGAAGCTTTGCGAAATGCGACGCTGAGGTCTCGAGCGTGAGCGATCGGTTCTTTATCGATGATTTGTGTCGGCTGGGCGGGTTGACTGGCCGAGTCGGATTGTGCTGTGGCTTCTGAATTCGCAGTCGCAGTCGCAGTCGCGTCGATACCTGGGGGTGACTCCACTGAAGGGGGCGTCGGGGTTGACGTCGTAGCTTCCTGCGCTTGAGCGACAGGACTAGCAATTGCGATGCAAAGAGCGCCGAGTCTCAGACACGACTTTGAGTCTTGAATGAACTGGCTGAAAGAACCGCAATTTGCTTTAAAGAACGTAAGTTTCCGAGAAACGACAGCCACCGGTTGATCCCTCCAATGCCGAAGCGTTGATCGAACGCAGGACGAGTACCACAACGAGACTCTATCCCCGCGGTCATTGCATTCTAGCTTACCAGCCAAGTTGGGTGAACAACAAAGTCGGGCTTGCAGGAGCTAACTGTTAGTAGTTTGACAAACCGATTGGCGTATCTGAGAGGCCAAAACACTGATGTTTTGATTAGCTTATCGACTATTTTTTAGCTTTTAGCTACAAGGCCGAGCTTTCTGGGTACAAGGCCAGAAGCGTCCCCTCTCCCACATTTGCTCGGGCCTTAGCGCGAGCAATTGTGGGAAAGGGGACAAGAATGGTCGCAAAGCGAATGGCGGTTCACTTGATTAACACAGTCACCGCAGATAGCCATTTCTGGTTGGATAGTCTTTCCTCACTTCTGCCCTCACCCTAGAAAGAGAGGTCGCAAAGCGGATTGCGGTTCACTTCATCAAGACGTTTACTGCGGCTAGCTTTTCGGTTTGGATGCTCGTTTGTCGCTTCCGCCCTCACCCTAGAAAGAGAGGTCGCAAAGCGAATGGCGGTTCACTTCATCAACACGGTTACTGCAGCTCGCGTTTACGGGTTGGATGCTCGTTCCTCACTTCCGCCCTCACCCTAGCCCTCTCCCGAGTACGGGAGAGGGGACAGGAACGGTCGCAAGGCTTCGTCAAAGAAAAGCTCCGCTTGGAATCTGTACTGTTGCGATAGTACTGTACTTTTGCGATTGAGGTAAAAAAACTAAAACATCGCATAGTCGATTATGCCATTTAGTTGCCATTTAGGTGTTGTTTTAAAGCCGAGAAGCTGACAAGTAGGAAACGTGTTATGCCTGAGCCGATTATCAGCGTGAGCGGACTGCGGGGAATTGTGGGAACGGAGTTAACGCCTTTGGTGGCTGTTCGCTACGTTGCAGCGTTCTGCTCTCAGTTGCCTAGTGGGGCGGTAATTTTGTCGCGCGATGGTCGCGGGACTGGAGCGATGTTGGCTGCTGCGGTTTCAGCCACATTGCAGGCGCATGGCTTTGAAGTTCTTGACGCCGGAATTTGTGCGACGCCAACGGTAGGTGTGTTGGTACGTGAGGAAAGAGCGGTTGGTGGAATTCAGATATCCGCGAGCCATAATCCGATCGAATACAACGGCATCAAGTTATTTAATCGAGATGGGCGAGTTATCCCGGCTGAAGATGGTGAAAAGGTGCGGCAAGCGTATCGTGCGGGTGATACGGCTTGGAAAGCGACCAAGGATATCGGAGCGGTATTCAAACTCGCCGATCCGCATGGGGCCCACGAGCAGCTTGTTTTGAAGACGGTGGATCCGATAGCGATAGCGGCCAGGAGATTCCGAGTATTGCTGGATAGCAATCATGGTGCGGGAAGCCTTCTTGGTGGGCGATTGCTTGAGTCGCTGGGTGTTCATGTACAACTGATGGGCTCGTATCCTGATGGAAAATTTGAGCATCCACCTGAACCTATTGCGGAGAACTTAGCATCGACGTCAGCGGCGGTGCGAACAGGATCTTTCGATATTGGCTTTTGTCAGGATCCAGATGCGGATCGACTTGCGATTATTGATGAACATGGAAATTACATTGGCGAAGAATATACGGTTGCGCTTTGCTTGTTAGAAATATTATCGCGGGGCAGGGGACCGATAGTGACCAATTGTGCGACGAGCAGTATGTCGAAAGCGATCGCTGCGAGTCATGGCGTGAGCTACCACAAGTCAGCAGTAGGGGAAGCGAATGTTGTGCAGTTGATGATGCAACAGAAAGCTTTGTTCGGTGGTGAAGGAAATGGTGGGCCTATCGATCCACGAGTTGGCTGGGTTCGAGACAGTTTTGTCGGTATGGCATTGACTCTCAGTTTGATGGCACGAACTGGCTTGAGTGTCTCGCAACTGGTAAAGCGAATTCCTTACTTTGCCATGGTAAAAAACAAAGTCACCTTCCCTGTTTCGAAATTACCGGAGGCTTATCAGCGTCTTGTGGAAGCGATGAAGCCTGACGAGACCAGTACGCAGGATGGATTGCGGATGGATTGGAGCGATCGTTGGTTGCTGGTTCGAGGTAGCAATACCGAACCGATCGTACGTTTGATTGCCGAGGCGCCGTCGACGCAAGATGCCAATCGACTTTGTGAGGATGCAGCGGCCATCCTCGCGAAGATTGGATGAAGTGAAATAACTTACTAATGGGACGGGATCGACGTCCTTTAAGATACCAATCCCCTCGAACGTTACGGGCTTCGCGATGATGCGTTAGTGAATGTGCTATAGCGAATCCACTGTACGTCTGAATAAATCCGAATGCGGATTATTCAGGGTTATGGGGTGATAAGGGTCAAATATCGGCCCAGTCTACTTGATTGCGGCTCGGTCTTGATCCATTCTTTAGTACAAGAACCCACCTTAGAAATCTGCTTCTGGAGATAAAACCATGCGAGCATCCTTCCTACCCTCATGGTCTGCAGCGATCCTTTTTGGAACTCTGATTTCGAGTCCCTTTGCGAATTCATCGGCATTTCAAGAAGCGGCTCCGGCGGCTGCACCAACGGCCCCTGCAGTTCCCGCGGTACCTGAAACCAATCAGTGGGTTACTTCACTTTCGCTAGATCCTTCGGGAACACAGATTTGGGCCACCATGGCTCAGGGACTTTTATTGCGAGCGGGGCAGGTGGCTCGATCGCCGCTGGATGCTCCTGGGACATTGGAAAAGATTTACGAAACACCAACCTCTGCTTGGGCAGTGGCCGTGGTTCCTGAGGCGAACAGTTTGGTAAGCATAGACTACAAAGGAAAACTGCTTCGATCCGATGTCGGTACGCCGAACACAACCAATCCGATTGAAGTGCCGATGCGTTGGGCTCGATGTATTTTGCCAGTAGGCGAAGGTAGATTTGTCACGGGTACTGAAGATGGCAAGCTGCTCGATATTCACTTGCCCGATGGTGCGGTTGTGAAGCAATGGGATGGCCATAAAGCAGCCGTGCACAACATTGTCCTTTCACCTGACAAGGCGTTGTTGGCAACCGCTGGTGGAGACGGCTTGATCAAGATTTGGAATCGCGCTGATGGAGCTGAAGTGAAATCCCTGGCAGCAGGTCAGGCAGCAGTTTGGGATATCGTTTTCACGCGAGACGGTTCGCATTTGGTCTCAGCGGATTCGGAACGTCGGTTGAATTTGTATGAAGTGGCTAGTGGCAAGTTGAAGATGACTTTGCAGATGTTGCCAGACTGGGGCACTTCGATTTCGATGCATCCTACAGAGAATGTGGTTGCAGTTGCGTGCATGAACGGGAGCGTTCATTTCTATGATCTTGTTTCGCAGCGACGTGTTGGGTCGTGGAATGGTGTAGGTAGTGGTGCATGGGACATCATGTTCACTCCTGATGGATCGAAGGTACTTGTTGCCACTCGCAAGCATGGAGTTCAAGCGGTAACGGCCGATGTCTGGACAGCGCCTCTTCAGGCGGCCCGCGCTGAGGCTGCCACCGAAGCACCTCCAGCCCCAGCGGCTAGCTAAGCTTGTCTGCTGATTGCGTTCACTCTACCTGTGGCTGCGCCAAGGGCTTCAAAATCAAACTTAATCGCCACTCGCCTCTCTGACATACCGTTTTTAGCTGGCGACGCTGAGCATGCTCAGTGGAACGTAGAATTTTCGATAGCGATGGCCGTCGGAATATCGTTCGCCGGTGGGGTCTTCGACAAGAATGGTGGCGCGGCGGGTGATGCGGTTGACGATGCCACAGTATTGTTTACCTTCAGATCGGAAAGTGACGCGGGAACCGAC
>JBEGUT010000423.1:0-4390 GCA_041178745.1 Planctomycetota bacterium
AATCCATTCAACCAAATAATCTGCGACGGGTGTACTTGACTCACCAATGGCAAAACGGGGATGCTTGTTTCGATCTAACAGAAGAACTCGCATACCCTGGGACGCAAGTATCCATGCCAATAAACTCCCTGAAAAACTACTTCCTAAAATCGTGACATCGAACATCAATGGACCTTCGCTTTCATCCACCTAACGCAGCCGTACATTGGCAATTTAACTTGACTCGCCCCACAACTTGCTGCTGAAGATTCATCGCTTCCAAGCGTTCACGCCTTGCTCGCCTGCAGACATCACAGTGACCGCGCATTCTCTCCCAGTCCCATAAGTCGGCAGTCACGATACTCAGCCCTTCCTGCAAAGCATTCTCCATCACTTCTTCTAACATGAAGGCATCGACGTTCAGAAAATGCCCTACTTTCTCCAAATGTAGCAAGACACCATCCTTAGCTCGCATTGGAATAACGCTGCAGTGACGCACTTGATTGCTTTTCGCAAATCGCAACGACTCTAAGCACCAGTGAATTGACTCTTTTTTTGACAAGCCAGGCAGTCCAAGCAAAATAAAACTGCGTAAATCGATATCCATGCTCGTCAATGTCTGGCAAGCATTTGCAAAATCTGTCACCGTCATCTTCTTATTGAGCCAATCTAGTAACTGCGGATGGATCGTTTCCAACCCCATTGCCACTTCCAATCTTCCAGCCAAACGATTTCGGAAGCTGCGAATGTCCTCATTAAGCAGTCTTGGATGATTCTCGACGATCACCCGCTCGAACGAGCTGACCAGCGAGGCGATTTGTGTGAGATCATTAGTGGGAACATTGTAAGCATCGAAGAAGTTACTGCTGTTGTATAATTTGATCCACCGCTGGGACGATGCCTCTGTTCGACTTGCGAGATTCCATGGAGCTGATAATCCAAAACGAATTTGTTCTGGCAAATCGCCCATCTGGGTTGGCTTATCGAGCGTATGCTTCCATAGGTCACACATCGTACAACTGAAGCGGCATTCTGCGCCAACTAATAGCAAAACTCGCGTCGCCACAGCATGCCCAGGCGACTCAATTTCCCATTCATCCCACTGCGCGACCGGCCGCCTCGCAT
Source organism: Planctomycetota bacterium (assembly GCA_041178745.1). Classification (GTDB taxonomy): domain Bacteria; phylum Planctomycetota; class Planctomycetia; order Pirellulales; family Pirellulaceae; genus JAFLCP01. Next base: position 1,105 of record JBEGUT010000423.1, read on the forward strand.
CGACAGCTAATTTCGCCCCACGTGCAGCTCGAATTGCGTTTCGATCGGGAACGCCAAAGGGAAGAGGTTGCATCGTTTTGATCAAGGCTAAAAAAAGGGGCTAGAATACAATCTTCAACAAGCCTAGCAAAAAAACATCACCCAACGCTAGCGGCATCCACTCTGAAGCCCTTACGTCCAGATAAAAAACCAACGTTTCAGGTTCCCATCCAGTTTGGTCAACTGATACCCAAATCGTTTTTGATTCATTATAGTGATGCCCAAACAAATTTTATCAGGGAGACATGGCACAATGGCTTATTACATCGGTATCGATATCGGAACCTCGGGAACCAAATCACTTCTCATGGATGAAAAGGGAACGATCCTTGCCGAGGCGACTGCGGAATACGTTGTCCATATGCCCAAACCGCTGTGGACCGAACAAGATCCAGACGACTGGTGGAACGCCACCGTGAAGACAGTTCGAGAAGTCGTCAAGAAATCGAAAGTCAAAGCGGCCGATGTCAAAGCGATTGGACTTTCAGGTCAAATGCATGGTTCGGTATTTCTCGATGGCCAGGGAAAGGTTCTCCGCAAAGCACTTCTATGGAATGATCAACGCACAGCGAAGGAATGCGATGAGATCACTCGCCGAGCTGGTGGTCGAGACGAACTGATACGAATGGTCGCTAACCCCGCCCTCACCGGCTTCACCGCGCCGAAGATTCTTTGGCTACGTAATAATGAACCCAAACTTTTTGCACGCTGTCGTCATATCCTGTTACCGAAGGATGAGATTCGCCGCCGCCTGACTGGTGAACTCGCAACCGAAGTGAGCGATGCCAGCGGAATGCTCTTACTGGATGTTCGCAATCGTTGCTGGTCTAGCGAACTTCTCAGTAAACTCGATTTGGATCCAGCGTTGTTCGCTAAAGTCTACGAATCCCACGAAGTAACAGGAACACTTTTGCCTGATGTCGCAAAACAACTTGGCCTGACCACCGCATGCAAGGTTGTCGGTGGGGCCGGTGACTGCGCTGCCGGCGCCGTGGGTAATGGGATTGTTAAACAAGGAATTGTTACAACGTCGCTCGGAACCTCAGGAGTAGTGTTTGTCCATAGCGACAAACCGCAATACGACAGCCAAGGACGCTTACACACCTTCTGCCATGCAGTATCCGGCAAATGGCATATGATGGGTGTGACACTCTCGGCCGCCGGCTCACTGCAGTGGTTTGTCTCTCAGCTGTGCCCGGAACTCCACGGCAAAAAAGGGACGGATCCATACAAGATCATCAACGCTGAAGCTGCAGTTGTTCCTGCTGGTTCAGAAGGTCTATTCTTCCTTCCCTACTTGGCTGGCGAACGCACCCCGCACGCCGATCCAGCTGCTCGCGGTTGTTTTATCGGCCTAACCAACAAACATACGCGCGGTCATATGGCACGAGCTGTTATGGAAGGTGTCGCAATGTCACTGCGAGAAAGTCTTCAAATCGTTCGCGATCTCGATGTTCCCACCAAAGAAATTCGAGTCTCTGGCGGGGGAGCGAAAAGCGATCTTTGGAAACAAATTCTCGCCGATACTTTTGGTCAACCAGCCTGCACCATTAATGCTGAGCAAGGTCCGGCCTTCGGAGTCGCCTTGTTAGCGGCGGTAGGAGATGGCGCCTATCGAAACATCGAAGAGGCCTGCAAGGCTACAATCACCGTTGTTTCCAAAACTCCACCGGTAAAAAGCTCGGCAAAGATCTACGATCGGGCATTCCCCATTTATCAAGATCTATACGGCTCTCTCAGAAGCAATTTCCAAGCGATTAGCAACTTGTGATTCGGACGCTAACATAGCAACCGCATAGGCAGGGGCACATCGCGCTAACGACTCGCTCAAGACTTCGGAGAGCTTGATCGTGCGCGGTTTCCACTTTGCATATTGCAAAGAGCGCTCGATCAGAAAATCGGCATGACCGGAGAAAATTGCAACCTCTGGCTTACTTTTTAACTGCTCAAGATTTCGGCGTATCGCTTGGCCAACCATCTCCGCTTGTTGGTCAATCGCAAAATGAGCCATTTGCTCCAACTCGCGAACACTCAGCGTGGTCGCATCCTCACCGATCATTCGTGCCAAACGACTGCGAGCAAATTCCTTAGTACGAGCCCTGCCGTCAGCGGTATCGCAATCGCTTGCATCTTCTGCAACTTCGCCTGTTACCACATAAGCATCATCCATGGTTGCAAACAGTTCGGCCATCACAGGACACTCGACACCTTGAAACGGTAGAGTCTTCACGACCGCACACATCGGAGTACGCCGAACACCGGTATAAACCAATTGCCCCCGCAATAATCGATCACTATCGGTTCTCGAATCCGTCACCACACGATTTTTTTCCAACGGAAGAATATCGCATGTCGTTGAGCCAATATCGATCAGCAATCCACTCTTGCCGTCTAACCATCGCACGGCGAGCGACGCCAACGCATGCCAATTGCTTGCGGCCACTGTCCAAGGAGCACGCCCAGCTGCCGATGGCGAAAGCCACTCTCCGTTTACCGAGTAAACCCTGGTTCGCGAAGCAGGAAAAACGCTTGTCAACTGCTCAAGGATTCGACAAACACCTTCCTCGCGCGTGGAATAGCAATCGGCTAATTCTCCCGTCATCGTCAACGCAACAGCATCGAATCCAGGAGCTTGTTCAAGTAATTTGCCGATCTCGACACCTAATCTATCTGGATATTTCCACAACGGAAAACTTTTGCTGCGCGCGTATCCGCGAGTATTGCACAGTTTGATGTTCGCTCCACCAATATCCATTCCGATCCAATCGAGCATCCGCTATACCCTTTCTGTTTCTTGCGGCTGTGCCCAGATGATATCGACTCGACATTGCTCATTCCCCGATAGAGTAACGAGAACCGAATCTTTTTCGACTGTTAACTTGCCAAGACTTTTTCCATCCGCGTCGCTGCGATAGGCACCTGAGATATCACGCAGACATCGAATGCGACATGGAACCAGTTTCCCGGTCAACTCGCGAACCGAAACTCTGACACCGCAAAGGTTGCCAGCTTGATCATATAGCGAGCTAAGCAACTGCACTTGTGCCTGTGGTGGTTCGGCAGCGAAGAACCAATTAAGTGCTCCACTGCGAGGTGGTCCAGGAACAGCATCTAATCGCATAGGACTTTCTAAAAACGTTTCGGCCGCAATGATCGGCTGTGGCAAGTCGACACCGATGCCAATGTGAAACTCTTTCGCTGTCTCACCACGAACCATCAATAGTGAATCGAGAAACCTTTCACCATG
>JBEGUT010000424.1:0-4386 GCA_041178745.1 Planctomycetota bacterium
TCTCGGTGTGACATTTGAATCACCGGAGGGTAGCGGGCTCTACCTTAAACATAATCAGGCAGCTTGGGATCGCATGTCTTCGCGCGAGCATCCATTGACGCAGCCAGCGCAGCCGGATGAATTGAAGGACCCGTTACCTGTGATCGATCCAGCGGGTTGGTTGCGCGAGGGTATCCGAGGTTGGAAAGTGCTTTGTTTAGCAGCGGGTGGTGGTCGACAAAGTGCGCTTTATGCAGCAGCCGGTGCTGAAGTGACAGTGGTCGATATCAGTGCAGGGATGCTTGAGCTGGATCGGCAAGCGGCAGCTCAGCATGGATTTTCATTTCGTTTGATACAAGGGTCGATGGAAGACTTATCGATGCTGTCGTCGGGAGAGTTTGATCTGGTGATCCATCCTGTGAGCACTTGCTATGTAAGAGATATCGGGATTGTCTATCAGCAAGTCGCGCGTGTCACGGCGGCCGAAGGGCTCTACATCAGCCAGCATAAAACGCCCGTAAATCTGCAAGCTTCTCTCGATACACCGGGTGGTAGTTACCGACTGGAGCATCCTTACTATGACAAAACCCCTGTCCCTTCAGCGCAATCTCCGAGTCGCTTGCGCGAGCCTGGCACGATGGAGTTTGTGCATCGCTGGGAAGAGATTCTCGGAGGCTTATGCCGCTCGGGATTTGTGATCGAAGACGCGGTCGAGCCGTTTCACGGAAAGCCCGAGGAGTTGCCAGGGCAATTCGGCCATCGTTGTCACTACATCGCTCCTTACATTCGACTGAAGGCGCGACGTATCAGAGCCCGTATTGGCCGAACCACTATCTTAATACCTTAAGCCACCACCAGCTTGAACAACTTGTTCTAGCCGGTTTGTCTGGTGCTTGAATTCTTTCCTACCAGTCGATCGATCAAAGCATCTAAATCTGCTTGGCCAACATTCATCTTTGCAGCAGCAACGGCGAACAAGCGTTTTTCGACTTCGCGCAACTTTCCATCGGCTGCCATAACAAGCAACAGATCAGATAAAAGCTGCAACTTCTCTTCTTTGGTATCCGGAAGCTTCAGCGAAGGTTTGTCGCTGAGCGCATAATCGATGGCGTTTTCGAGATCGGTTTCATTTAATCCAAGTTCGGAGCAACGCTGGATCAGCATGGCGATTTCCGCTTGCGCTAATGTCCCATCGGCCGCTGCCATGATGACAAGATTTTTGAGTTGATCGAGCCTTTGCATAGATAAGTTCCCCGCGTGTGGATTCAAGTGTGCAACAGCATTGTGATTGGCTTTTTGCTGTAATGCTATGCCTTGCGAATAAAATGCGAAGCAAAGCTGCGAACTTCTTTTCCATTGAGCACGTGGACCATCCGGAGCTGCTGAATCGTCGCATCATTAAACTGAGACAAAGGTACATGTACTAATTTTTTCCCGAAGCGTTTTGCGAGTCTGCGTAGGTTTGCTCCAGGAGGAGTTGGGCTCATTAATGCAACGTGGCGACCTCGGCAGTGTAGGCAAGTTGCTGCGATCAGGCGATCCTCGAGGGTGTTGGTGAAGTCGAGTTGGCGATTGCTCCAAATGTCAGGTATCGGCATGGGGGGGTATATGAACATCGCACCACCATAGGTAGCCAGAGCGATACCGGGACCAACCATTTCGTTTCGGTAATCGGTGGCGAAGAAGGCAAGGGTCGATTCTTCCTGATGTTCGGCATACCACGTTGTGCGCCATGGATATTGACGCGGATCTGGGTCGGACTCAAAGAGCATCACGCACGCGTCAAGGGTACCGACACTGGGAGGGAGCACTTTGACGTAAATGTCACCGTCGTACCAATGTCGAATGGTTTCTCGAATATCAATTCCATCAAGGATGCTGGTCGAGAATTTCTCGGTTCGCGCTAAATCGGCCCCCATGATGGCGCGGGCTCGTTCAAAAACACGCGTACGAAAGCTCTCGATTTGTTGATCCTCGGGAGGCCAACTGCATTGCTGATAAGGATTCCACTGCGAAGCCCATTTCTGTTGATCTTGTTTTTCGGGCTGCTTTCGTAGTTCGAGTGATTTCCATGTGACGGGGGGGCCGGATAGTCGGCTGACAATATCGATTCTCTCGCCATCGGGTAATTGAGCTTGGTCGATACCAAGCTTGACCATCGGCAGTTCGCTCTCTTCAGCGAAAGCATACTCACGAGCGGTGTTGACAACATGAATCGCGAACTGATCTCCCAGGATCTGCTGGCAGGCAGTGACAATCGTGTAAAGATCCGGAGTGAGTCGATGATTAATCAGCGACAGATTGCGAATGTACTTGAGGCATTGCGACATGATTAGGGGTGTGATGCGTCTGGCTCGCTTGCCGAAGTCTTGTAAGTAAGAGCTTCGAGCTGAGAGCATCAAGTGCTTGATGCCGTCGATGCCTAGAAGCCGATCATCTTCCAGCTGCATTCTGTGCTGTTCGTAAAGCGCGGTGGTAAATGGAAGTTCGCCAAATAAAAAGAGCAATGTGCGAGGATCGATTGAGAATCGCTCTGGTGTAGAGGTCGTGTCCTCCAGCTCTTGTGGTTCGCTAGGTGGAAGTGGCTGGTTGCTAGAATCGGACTGTTGGATTCGATCGCGAAGCCAGGGCCATTCCGGTAAGTTGCACAGCATCGTCACTGATTGATAACGCTGCTTCAGTTCATGCAGGCGATCGGCTTGGTGTTGGAGTCTCGCGCGGATTAGCGGATGGGAAGGTGGTGGAAGCCACGGTAGGCAAGCAGCGGCAAACTTTTCGAGCGGTAGATGCTTTAATGCGTAGGCATCGGGAAGCGATTGGGTAAAGGGGATGTAGTCGGCGCTTTCCATATCGATGAATTCAATGCGCCACCTCTCTTCCATCGCCAAGCGTATCGCCGCGATTACCGGTTGACATGGATCGAGTGGCACGTAAGTACGTCGCTCTCGATCATTGTCCTCTTCTGAAGTGTCATCCTCTTCTTGAGCATCCTCGAAGTCGTTCGCTGCTTCTTGGCTCTCATTGAGGGACTCTTCTCTATCACCGTCAGAATCCAAAAAGTTATTGGACTCGAATTCGCTTTCTTCCGGTTGCCATTCAGAGAGTTCGAAGGCGGATCCATCGTGCTCCGAATCACTAGTAAAGTCGCGTTGACCGGCTTGTAGAACGATTGACGGTTTAGGTAAATCGAGAACCCCTTCGCAGACAGCATGGAAAAAAGATGCAGGTAACGGGATCGCCAAGCATTGTGGCGGATGTTGTAGAAGCCATTGACGCACCTGCCAAGCACTGTCGGCACTGCCATGAATCACTGGAAGCAAAGTAAGTTGCTCGTCGCATTTCAGTACGTCGCTTGAATCGGGCATGGTTGACTCCCCGGGGCTGACTTGGTGGACAGGCTTATTTGGCACCTGGAGGTGCAGAGAAACGGTGTGAAGTCGGAATCCCGACTAGGGCAAGGCTAAAGCAGTATTGTATCCGATATTCTACGCAATCTTTGTTGCTTAAGGTTGCGTGTTGCAAAACACTGCGCTGATTCGGAATCTGGCGGCCGCGATGGTTCAGGAGGAGATGGCGGCTCTGAAGGCGGTGGTGAAACGCTGTCAGCGGTTGATGACTATGTCAACAAATTCCTTCCCAGTGGTACGGTCAGTTTCCCTTCGGTTGAAATTGATGTGCTGGCTAACGATCCCAGCGGTCTGCGCATTAAGGGGTATGGAGTTGCAGCGTTGGGAGAAGTTGAAATCGTAATTGGTGCAGGATTCGAGGGACGCGATGTGATGCGTTACACTCCGGGGCCTACGTTCCGAGGTAACGATAGCTTCCAGTACACTGCGATAGATGCGTCAGGGAATTCGACGACTGCCAGGGTCTTTATTGATTACTATCAAGCTCAAGTTCCTTTTCAGGTGGTTGTGCCCGAAGTGATTCAGGGTTTGCCTGGCGAAGGTGTGAAGCTGGTTGATGGCGATGGTAGACCGTTGGTGATGGTTGGGTATAGCGGATCGGACGCCGTAAATGTGGGCGTGTATTTGAGCTGGGCTGCGCCGGAAAGGCCTTACGCTGGCAATACGTTCTCTGGAGGTTTCGTTTCGCCTGGCTTCGATTCGGGGTCTGGGTTTTACGATGCGGGTCGAGGAGCGGCTTGGATCTATGGTAGTATTGAGCAAGTGAATCGCATTTTGGCTGGTTTGGTTTATGAGCCGACGCCGGGATTTGTTGCACCTAACGGAGCTGGTGTTTCGGTCTATGCGTTTCTCTACAACGCCTTGGGTCTAAAGGTTGCGACGGAAAGTGCGAGCTTTGTCATTAAGGTTCCTGGGGTACCGAATACTCCTAGGGCGGTTGATGATGAGTATCAGATGAAAGGAAACGGTGAAGTTTTCCTGATTGATGTCCTCGCTAACG
>JBEGUT010000425.1:0-4383 GCA_041178745.1 Planctomycetota bacterium
CTAAATGAAATCGGACTTCGACTCATCCACTTCGCCACACGCTGCAAAAGCTTTAAATGCCTCATCGTTAGTTTACTGAAACTTACCCCTCACCGATACAAGAAAATCCACGCCCAGTTTCCAGGGATTTCTATTAATCTACGAGGTAACCGATGGGAGTCGATTGCCATATCCCGTTTCCTGCGCTGACCAAATTGGAGAACACCCTAATTCCAATTAACAATCCCCTGTTGCCCTGTTATTAGGCCTTCCACAAATCACCCCTTCCCTACTTCGATGGATCCCATCGCTATCACCAAGCCCCCCCTGAAAATACCATTTGCCCAGGAATAATCAGAATAGTTTAAGCATGACTTGTGACGATTAGCGGTGACCCTACTGACCATAGTGGTTTTCCGCAAAAACACGATCATCTAGGTCGATCTACCTGTGACGCCTTGTGAACTTTTACCACGTCGGTTTTGGCATTGCGGGGACCGCCATGACAACGAGACCTCTTTTTCTTATTTTTCTGCTGTCCCTGGCAACGGGCACTAGCTCCGCTCAAGAAGCCACCTCCACGACTGGCCGATGCGAAACTGCTTGTGACGATATAACGTGCCTATACAGCTTTGTTGATCAAAATCGACCAGCAGTTCGTTGGGCTCATGCTGAATACATGATGGGCTGGATGACCCGTGGTCCAAATCCGATACCACTTGTTGTTTCAACACCAGACCCAAACCAACCACTGGTTATTGGACAGAACGGGACATCAGTCCTCTTCGGTGCCCAAGATATCGATTATGGAATGCTACAAGGTGGTCGTGCCACAATAGGACAGTGGATCACCAACGATTGCGATATAGGTATCGAAGCCTCAGGATTTCTATTAGGAGAAAACGGTTTCCACGATTCCTTTTTTTCTGCACCAGCAAACAATGGCGGTGGCCCATCCTCTCCTTCTCCCCCCTCAAGCCCCACACAAATCCAAGCTCCCTTCTTCCCCTCCTCCCCTCCGAATGGAAATCCTCCTCCAACGGTGTCCATCGTCACGGACTCCAACTCTCGTCTCTGGGGTGCTGAAATGAATGGTCTATCCCGCCGTTATCGAAACTCTGCAGGGACCATCGACATCCTGCTGGGAATAAGACACCTAAACCTTCGAGAACGAATCAGTGTGTCCGCGAGTCTCTCGCAACCTATCGGAAACAATATCGCATTAACCGAAGGAGCAGATAATTTCGGAACCGCTTCAGAATTCTACGCTGCTCAACTTGGCGCTCGCCTATCTCGAAATATCAATCGCTGGCGGTTCTTGGCGACCAGCAAGCTTGCGATGGGCTTCAACGCCAATGAAATTCTCATCACGGGTTACCAAACTTATACGGATCCCGGTATGGCACCTGCTACAACACCGGGCTTTAATTACACACAACCGACGAATATTGGGCGAACAAAGCATTATGATTTTAGCGTCGCACCCGAACTTCAATTTGACACCAGTTACCGATTAACCGCTCGCTGGAGTCTGCTCGCTGGTTACAACGTTCTTTTTTGGAACAATATAGTGCGACCTGGAGACCAAGTGGATTCAGTGGTCAACACGACACAACAAGCAGGTGGAACTCTCGTTGGAGATCCTCGCCCCTCGCCACTATTTAACCGCTCGGACCTGTGGTTCCACTCCTTAACCTTCGGAACAGAATTTCGGTTTTAGAAACGTTGCAAGAGTTCCAAGGCAAGCTTTAAAACTCGCTGGTTGAGAACACTCATCCCAAATGAACTCCCGATATGACAGGGTACTTCTCTTCCCGCTATTCGATGAATTTCAATCTCAGTGAATCAATAATGTGGAGGTATCTCGTCCTCCGGACGACGAACCTCTCGTGACGTATCTCGCAACACTCTCAATTCAGACACTAAGCCCTTCACTTCACGCTGCAAAACGTCCATCCGCCGGGCTTGATCAATCACGACCTTATCCAACTCAAGAACCGTTTTTTGTAGGTGCGTAAAAAGCATTTCTAGTTCGATTAATCGCTTACTCTCGTCCATCGCCGGCTATCTCTAAAAAATATCTTGTTAACAATTACACATAATCGAATCAGACCTCACGAATCAATCCTCATCACGACTCCTGAGCTTATTCGCTAAATAACAGATCCATAAACAACTGCTTGAGTGAGCACATTCCAAGGTAAGTTCTATTTCGAGGCCCCCCCTGGACTAGAGCGCCCCATCAGTCTGTTGAGACTAGAAAATTAGCGGCAACCGGATAAATCATCACTTTTCGCTGCCTAGTGAAAATCAATCAAGTGTTGCTTGCTCACCGGTCTTAAGAATCTCAATCACTTCGGCTGGTGTTTCCGCGCTGCGAAGATGATCTGGGATAAATTCGCTTTCATCCATAATCGTTGCGATGACAGCTTGCAATCGTTGATGCACACGCGGTTGTCCAGCAGGACTTAAAAGGACAAACATCAAATACGCTTTTTCTTGATTACCGCGGTAAGGAATTCCCTTATCAGATCGAATGAAGAACACCACAGGTTTTTGAATGCCAACCATACGAGCATGGGGCATACCGAGCCCATTCCCTAGATAAGTCTCCACGGCCCTTTCACGTTCATCAACCGCTTTAATCACCTGCTCGCGACTGACCGGAAGATTCCAGTTATTGACTCTCTGCAGTGCGAGTCGTACCGCCTCGACTGTATCACTCGCCTCCACATCCAATTGCACATGACTCTCGTCGATAATATCCGACAGCACCACTTGTTCTTCGTCTTCGAATTCATCGCGAATGGTCCCGATGATTTCTTCAATGACATCCTCCAGTGTCAAAAAACCAGTCCAAGCACCTTCATTGTTGCGTACTAATGCAACGTGAATGCGTTTTTTTTGCATTTCCGATAACAAGGATTCAAGATATGAATTTTCCAGCACGGTCAGAAAAGGACGGCGAATACTGCGAAGGTCAGGATCGTCGTGATCCAACAGCATCAGATCTTTAATATGAATGATTCCGATCGGATCAGAGTTTTCACTCTCGATCAATGGGTAACGACTAAAACGAAATTTGCGCAGCGTCTCCATATTGATTTTCCACACTACGCTCGTGCTCAAACATCGTACCTGCGATCTGACACGCATTGCGTCTTTTACTCGCAATTCCCCCAGATCAAAGACGTTTTCGACAAACAGTAGGCGACGGAAAGACATAATGCCCTCAGTCTGCGATTGACTTAGGAGAATCCTTAATTCATCTTCGCTATGCACAGCGTGTGCGCCCGACTCACGAATACCAATCAAACGAAGAGCAATCGCTGCCGAGAAATTTAAAAACTGAAGTGGCAAATAAAATAGATAGCGGAAAACGATCAAGGGCTTCGAGGTATAAAGCGAAGCACGCTCTGTGAGACGTATGGCAATCGACTTTGGTACTAATTCGCCAACAAGAATATGCAGGAAACTGACCATCAAGTAACTAAGCGTGAATGCTATGCCATGCGCTGAGAGCACGCTTGCATGGGAATCTTTCGGAAAAATACCTAGCCACTCGATAATGGGTTCAACCATTCGCACCACAGCAGGTTCCGCGACAAACCCTAGTCCGATCGAAGCAAACGTAATACCCAATTGGCATACCGAAAGATACTCATCCAAATACGCTTGAATGTGCTTCACCGACTTGGCATTAGGGACACCGTCATCCACCAGTTCTTCGACGCGCGAAGGACGCATTTTGACTGCAGCAAATTCCGCGAGCACAAAAAAGCCATTGAGGAACAGCAGCAAGAAGGCTACCAACAGGTAAGCAATAACCATTAGAGGGTCGAAAATGCTCCGAAAGGGAAATCCATGGGTTAACGTGGCGATACCAAAGTTTTAAAGCAGTCGCCGAGACGACTCAGCATGACCAAACCCGTAGAATTGAGTATTCTATGCGATTCCCTCCCGCAACGAAATCGGCTGTCGATGCAATTGCCGTAACTCTATACGGAAATGCAACTTACAGCCAACCCCATCCTTTATTGGGTGCACCGGTGCTGGTGCTCAGCGTTCCATGCTCAAACGCGTTGCCATCCCAGTAAAAGTCTCCACGGCGAGGGAGCAAAATCGATGGACCGCGGAGCGATCCACGACACTGGCTTTAGCGGTCCGAGGTATTGCTTAAATGTTCGCGATACGTGTTCTGAACGGCGCGAAATCCTTGAACGACCACGCCAAGGTCATTTCCAAAAGCGAACAATTTGCAACCTAGCGTTTTGCAGAAAGCGGCGTGTTCAGGTCCCCGAACGAGAATCCCCCACGTCTTTCCCGATTTGCGGCAAGCATCGCTGACCCGAGTCAACGCAGCTTTACAAAGTTCATGAAGATACTCGCCAGGCACGCCAAGCG
>JBEGUT010000426.1:0-4381 GCA_041178745.1 Planctomycetota bacterium
AAAGCCAAGGCTGATTTTCAAATGTGCGCAATAATTAGGACGTTATCGCAGATTGTGTTTATCCAGACACAAGCACACTGACTCCAATCGCGACGATTGCAGATGCAACCAAATTAAGGATCAATCCAACTCGCAACATCTGTTGCTGCGAAATCCTTCCTGTTCCAAACACAATGGCATTAGGTGGTGTAGCAACAGGCAACATGAAACCGCAACTTGCAGCCAGTGTTGCCGCGATTACTAATTGCTGAGGCGAACCTTCCATCGCGACAGCCATCGCAAAGACAACGGGTGTAAACGCTGTAGCAATTGCCACATTACTTGCCATCTCGGACAAAAAGACGACTGCTAAAATCACCACGATCAACATCCAAGCAATCGGCCAACCTCGTAATATCTGAAGTGCCGATTCCATCTCTAACACTAAACCACTGGATTGCATCGCAGCCGCTAAGCTAAGACCGCCACCAAAAATCAACAGCACTCCCCAAGGCACAGACGCCAGCGAATTCCAATCGAGTAGAAATGTCCGCTCCCTCAATCGAACTGGCAAAATAAATAACAACAAAGCGCCGAAGATCGCAATCACGGTATCATCCACTCGACCGATCGCGACTTTCCATGCTCCCGTAGCAATACTCTCTAATGGCCCTCGAAAGATCCACGCCAAAGCGGTGAAGAGAAAAACTCCTAAAACCATCCACTCCTCACGCTTCATCTTTCCAAGACTCTTCCATTCGATACGAAGTAATTCAGAAGCGTTTCCACTTTTCGAATTCAATCTTCTGCGAAAAAAGAGTAGAAGAATTCCCCAAGTGGCAAATAATAAAATCAACGCGATGGGACCTGCGATGGTCAACCACTGCAAAAATGTAATCTCAATACCTTGCTGTTTCAGAACATTGAGCGCCACTCCATTGGTTGGCGTACCGATAGTCGTTGCCATTCCACCGATCGTTGCCGAATAGGCAATGGAAAGCAGCAACATCGTAGCGGCACCTCCCACTTGTCGCGATTGGCTAGGAGACTCACTGGTCACTGCATCTTGATCCAACCAACGGCAAATCCCCAAAGCGATCGGCAACATGATCGTTGTAGCAGCCGTGTTGCTAATCCACATGCTCAGCAATCCCGTCGATAGCATCATGCCCAGCAGGATTCGGGCTGAGGAGGTTCCCAGCAACATTAGCAATCCGATGGCAAATCTTCGATGCAGCCCCCACTTCTCTACCGCGATCGCTAAGATGAAACCGCCGAGATAAAGAAAAATGTTTGAATCGCCAAACGGAGCAGTAGCGGTTTGAACGGCCGACATTTTCTGCGTTGGCCGAACCTTGGACCATGCAACCTCTTGGGTAATACGCTTACCACTGGAATCGGTCCATTCGACAGTCGCACCCTGGCGTTTTACGCCAATCACTTTACCTAACGCTGTAAACTCTTCCCCATCCTGTTTGATCTCCACGGCCTGACCAACTCGAGCGTATCCAACATCGGCTCCAAATACTGGAAGCAAAACGATGGGCAAAAGAGCAGTCGCTGGCAAGGGAATCGCTTCAGAGATCCACCAGACAGCCATCCAAACTGCGATCGCCGCTGTCGCCGCTGCGCTATGCGGCCAATTTCCCTGCGTGATCAGATAGGTCAAAAGAGCGAGCAGCGGTCCCGCTAGGAGCAAAACGAATTGCAACAGCGAGCCTCGGTTTGAACCGTTCTCTTCATCCATCGACGTCTTTCCCTCTGACCACTCGGAGACTCTCAGTGATTTGGCTACAACGATTTGGATAAAGTTTCAAAACGTGCGCTCGTTTGCTTGAATTGCGAGGCCAAGGAACCTTGTACTAAGACTCCTTCAACTAACACACACTGGCTTTCGAGTTGATGCAATCTTCTTCAAACGCAATGAAGAAGGTGATCGATTTGGAAATTTCCAGCGTTCGCAATCCGTTTATTCTTTTTTATCGATTTCAACCTGGGAGAGCCTCGGAGAAAAATCGTATCCAATTACCATGCATGATGGCCGCTATCGCCTCTTCGGTGTAGCCTCGGCGAACTAAGATTTCCGGCAGTCGCTGCAGATGGGCGATACTCTGTAAATCGGCTGGCGTCTGTTCATAACCATATCCTCCATCTAAATCACTACCGATACCTGAGTGGTGATGGTTACCAGCTAATTGGCACACGTGGTCGATATTATCCGCCACACGCTCCATCGTAACTTCTGGCTTGCTAACGCCTCGCACCCATCCTGGTTGCAACATGATCGCATCCAAAGCAACACCCAAGACGCCTCCTCGTTCGATCACAAAACGAATCTGGTCGTCGGAAAACTGACGTTGCCAATCACAGAATCGTCTTGCATTTTGATGACTAGCTAGGACTCTACCTCCGAATCGATCTGCTACCTGCCAAAACGCCCGGTCAGACAAATGGGTCATATCTAGTGCGATACCAAGAGACTGAATCAATTCGAGCAAAGGAATCGCCTCATGGGTCAGTCCCACCTCGCTTCTTGTACCACCCCCATAGCGATTCGTTCCATAATGGGTGATTCCGATCGCCCTTAAACCTGCATCAAACCATTCGCCGATATTTTCTGGCCCCAATACTGCGTCAGCACATTCCATGCTAAGTATGTAACCAAACGGTAGCGACTGCACCTTGTCGGTATCCATCGCTTTGCGACAGGCAGCCATATGGTTTGCCAAATCCGATTTAGTGCGAATCATCTTCATCGCACCCAATCGTTCCATCGCACGGTAATAGGCTAGATGTGCGTGAGCAATTGCGTAACAAGCTTCGTAGGTCGTGTAACCGAAGGTATGGTTGATCGGTTGCTCTTGTCTTGCCAAAAGAGTCGCTATACCGACATGAACTTCAGCAAGTTTCATTTCCGGAAAAGTGACTGTTGCAGTTCCACGGCCGGGCGTCGTCATTCCCAGCGTGCGTTCCTGAACCTGCAAATCATCGAGACTAACTCGCAGATCGCGATTCCAATCCACACCGTTCAAACCGATATCGAGATGAGCATCGAAAATGAGCACGTGATCTGCCTTATGGTAGGTTGGTGAACGAGGATTAAACGACAGGAAGGCTGTGATCGATCTAGGGCCAATTCAGTCCCGAGCCATAGTTGAAATATGATCGAAAAATGGGTCAGATGCGAGCCCCCTGGCCATGTCTTTACTGCAACCACAGCTTCTCGACGATCACCTAGAGATTACGGCGATCCAAAGGGAATTTGCAGAATCTACAAAAACAGCATCATTCATCCGAGACAGCCGTTTACCAGAAAGTCAGTTTACTTATCTGGAGCCTCGTAGAGAGGCAAATGCCTATAGTAAACCTCTAGCGACAAGAGATTCATGGTGGTCACGTAGAGTCGACCTCCATATTGCCCCCAAAGATCGGGGACGTCCCCCAACGGTTCCCAACTGCCAACATAAGGACCGCTCTTTACTTGAGAATTCACCAGTAGTGGATAAAGCTTCCCATTCCACTGCTCCCAGTAATCGCCTCCCATATGAAACATTGCTTGGGTAGAGTAATACCAGTAGTAAGTATCACGCTGCGATTTGGTCGAATCGCCTTCACTTGGTAAATGCTGCAGTAAGTAGTCAGCGGCTTTGACGATCTCTGCATCTTGCTTCTTGGCACCTGAATACAATCGCATCAACATACCAACACTGGTCATAGTAGGATTCGGAACTAGACCATGACGCTGACTGGGCGTATCTGCAGCGTTGGGATTATATCGATACAGATACTCTTCATCCCTCAAACCGCGACTAGCTGTTAACCAGCGATCGATGCCTGCCTTCGTCGTGGAGGGCACCTGCAAGCCCGACAACTGGGCACTTTGCAACGCGAGAGCAAACCAGCCCGTCACACTCGTATCGGATCCTCGACCGGGCCGATATCGCCAACCACCCCTTTGCGGATCTTGCGCGGCCACGATAAATTTCACCGCCCTTTGCGCAGGTTCCTTCAACGTTGGATCCTGTGTCATGCCGTACGCTTCACACAGAGCAAGCGTTGCAATACTGTGGCTATAAAGCCAACCATTTTGATCCGAGGCCGGATCTTGAGGTATGTATAAATCACCATCCGGCTTTTGATTGGCGACCAGAAAATCAATTCCTTTACCCACGGTTGAAGCATACTTGAATTGACGATGCGTATAGCCAGCTCCCTGGAAAGCCAGCAGCGATAATGCAGTTGCAGCCGTATCGCTTCGGACTAACACCTTCGAATCGAAATCTTGTAATCGCCAGCGTCCATCGGCTCGCTGTGACTGAGCCAAAAATGCTAAACCCAATTCAATCGATTCCTCTGTTCGCGGACCAGCCGCCGATCCGCTCGAAGAGGAATCGCCTTGGCG
>JBEGUT010000427.1:0-4370 GCA_041178745.1 Planctomycetota bacterium
GCTTTCCCTGGTAACTCACCACTCCCTGTACCGGCACTACTGGAAGACGCGTCTCTCCGCTACATCCGACTAACATCCCCAAGCTAATACTGATCAACAAAGCAAATCCCAAACCGATTTTCGAGCGCAGCACATTTCTGCCATAACGCTCACTCCCCGAAAACATCGATCACCTCGTAGCTAAATCTTCCAATACCGCTTAGCGAACATTGTCATCCTGACAAGATTACTACGGCATGCTCCCTAAATCTGTCACACAACGAATAAGCAATACGCGTGCCATAAAACGAAAGAGCTAGAAAGTACGCTCCAAAAGAATCGCATATCGCGAATAACACAGGGGAATTGGAAAGATAAAAGCTAATCGCTGGACGAAACAAAGACGTCGTCAAACAACCCTGTCTCACACGAGATTCGCTAGTCCCGTGACTGGATACGGGATACCATCTCATTTCACGGCCCACGCCGTTATCAGAGCTAGCGTATGGCTACTTGTTTCATACGCTGCTGACGTGCCCTACGACCGAATATGCTTAAGTTCTTATTGCGGATGAAATAATTCAGAAAGCACAACACACTTGTGAGAACTTTCCACTCGATTGAGAGAAACTTGCGCACGCCTAAAAGAAATGCAACTCTTAGTCCAATCGACTCCACAAAATAAGATGCGAGCCGTCCTTGGAAACTTTACATTTGATTAAATTTCGTAGTCCGGGGTAAAGATTCTCGCAGCACGAGCGCTCAGAAAAACATTTTGTCCCGCTTCGATGCCTAGTTCTTTGACACGTTCAAAAGGTATTTCGGCTACGACTTCTTCACCACTAGCTGATGCCACGATGACTTTAGCAGTTGCCCCAGCCAAGTTAACTCGTTTGACCTTACCTTGAAAACTCTCACGACTGGGAACACGACTTATATCCAACTCATGAGGCCGCACGTAGATCGCATCTACTGGCTTTTTGCTTGGTCCCTGGCTTGCCTTACCTCGAACCTCCTCCAACTGTGCTCGCCCATTCTCCATACGGCCATGAAAGACATTGACGTTCCCCAAAAAATCCATGACAAATTCTGACGCTGGCTTGTGAAATACTTCTTCGGGTGTCCCAAGCTGTTCGATCCGCGCCTGATTCATCACCACGATTCGATCTGCTACTTCCAAGGCTTCTTCTTGATCATGGGTTACCAAAATCGTGGTCATATGTAATTCATCATGCAAACGCCTCAGCCAATTGCGCAAGCCTTGTCGAACTTTTGCATCCAAGGCGCCGAAGGGTTCATCGAGCAATAGTACTTTCGGAGCGATCGCCAGTGCACGGGCTAGCGCCACCCGTTGTCGCTGACCTCCCGACAGTTGTGTTGGCAGTCGATTCCCAAATCCATCTAACTGGATCAGCCCAAGTAATTCATTGACGCGATCTTTGATAACCTGGTTGGAAGGACGCTGCTTCTTCGGACGGACTCTTAATCCAAATGCGATATTTTCAAATACGGTCATATGTTTGAACAAGGCGTAATGCTGAAACACAAACCCTACCTTGCGTTCCGCCACATGACTCGCGGAGACGTCTTCACCATGAAACAGGATTCTTGTCTCTGGGCAAGCATCAGGTATTTCGAGACCTGCGATAATTCTGAGTAAGGTTGTTTTACCAGATCCGGAAGGACCAAGCAGAGCGATCAATTCACCATCGTTGATTTTCAGATCAACGCTTTGCAGCGCCGAATAATTCCCAAAAGATTTTGAAACCTGCTGGACTTCGATACTCATCGATCTCGATTCCTTGTTTATCTCAAATCCGCGCGCCGTAGTTTGCTACATCAGTCTCTTTATCAGCAAACGATTTATTCAATTTGCCCTGCCGCCAATTCTTTGCGAACTTTCCATTCGAGCACCGTCTTTGCTGCCAGCGTGACAAGTCCTAACATTGCCAAAAGCGATGCCATAGCAAATGCCGCTGGAACATTGTATTCGTTGTAAAGAATTTCAACATGTAACGGGAGTGTGTTCGTCTTGTTTCGAATATGTCCAGATACGACAGAGACAGCTCCGAATTCGCCCATCGCTCGAGCGTTATTCAATATCACGCCATATAACAGTGCCCATTTTACGTTGGGCAAAGTCACTCGCCAGAACGTCTGCCATCCTCCCGCACCAAGCGAGATCGCAGCCTGCTCTTCGTCGTTACCCTGCTCCTGCATAAGCGGAATCAATTCGCGGGCAACAAAAGGAAAAGTGACAAACAGAGTTGCTAGGACGATACCTGGCACAGCAAAAATAATCTTGATGTTGTAATAGGCCAACACAGGTCCAAACCATCCATTGGCACCAAACAACAAAATATAAATTAATCCAGACACAACAGGTGAAACCGCAAAAGGAAGATCGATCAAAGTGATCAATAACGACTTCCCCTTGAAATTAAATTTTGCGATGGCCCACGAGGCCGCTAATCCAAAGATCAGGTTTAAAGGCAAAGAAATCGCTGTAACAACCAAGGTCAACCAAATCGCAGACCACGCCGCTGGATCTTTAAATGCCTTCGCATAAATTCCCACACCACCGCGAAGTGCTTCGGAAAAGATCACGACCAGAGGGAGGAAGATGAATAGTGTTAAAAAAAGAAGTGCAATCAAAATCAGAATGACTTTTAACCATGGAGGATCCTTAATTGCTTCCTTGTTTGTCGGTTGGCTATTACCTGCCATATCAAACCCCCGCCCGATATCGCTTGTTGACCCACCACTGCAATCCATTGATCATCAGCAGCAAGATAAAGGAAGCTGAAAGCATCACCACGGCGATCGCCGTTGCCCCAACCATATCGTATTGCTCTAGCTTGGTGATGATCAGCAAAGAAGTAATTTCCGTCTTCATCGGCATATTACCCGCGATGAACACGACCGAGCCGTATTCTCCCAAAGCGCGGGCGAACGCAAGAGCAAAACCGGTGATAAAAGCAGGAAGAATGGATGGAACGATGACGCGAAGAAAGGTTTGCCATCGCGTCGCTCCCAAACATGCAGCAGCTTCTTCGGCCTCGCCATCTAATTCCTCTAGCGCTGGCTGTAGAGTCCTTACCACAAAAGGAAGACTGATGAAGGTTAAGGCAATACAGATGCCCAGAGGACTGAAGGCGGCCTTGATCCCAAGTGGCTCGAGATACTGTCCTAGCCAGCCTTTTTTTGTATACAGAGTTGTCAATGCAATACCAGAAACTGCCGTCGGTAAAGCGAAGGGGAGATCGATTAACGCGTCGATCAACCGTCGCCCAGGAAATCGGTATCTGACCAAGCACCAAGCAATCACAAAACCAAAAATCGTATTGATCGTCGCGCCGACTAACGAAGCCCCAAATGTGATCTGATACGAAGCCAAGACACGCGGTTGAAAGGCTGCTGCAACAAACTCCGATGGCGTTGCTGTTGCAGCTTTGGCAACCAAGGCTGCCAACGGCAACAAAACAATAAGACTCAGATAGGTGAGGGTATAGCCAAACGCCAAGCCGAATCCAGGCAACACGCTGTAGCTACGAAATTTCGATAGAATCACTTCGACTCACCTTCCAGTCACCAAAAATCGACTGATATTCTTCCGTGAATCCATAAGTTTGCGTACCTACCAAAGCCCTTTCGGAAACCGAAGTTATCATCGAGAAGGCTGATAGATTTGGTCGAAAACACCACCATCGTTAAAGTGAATTTTCTGAGCCTCATCCCAAGAACCAAATAGTTCCGAAAGGGAAAAAAGCGAGACTTGCGCGAAACGTCCTAGCTGATCGGGCGACAGCAACTCTTCTGAACTTGGACGATAAAAGTGCTTTGCCGCCAACTGTTGCCCCTGTGGTGAATAAAGGTGTTCCAGATATGCCTTCGCCACCTCCAAAGTTCCATGCCTCTTGGCGACCTCTTCCACAACCGCTACCGGTGGCTCAGCCAATATGCTGATCGATGGAACCACGATCTCTACTTTTGAACCCTCTAGATTCGCCGCAGCCGATTCCTTGACCGCTAAGAACGCTTCGTTCTCCCAAGTCAAAAGAACATCACCAAGCTCACGTTGAACGAAAGTATTGGTGGCACCTCGCGCACCGGAATCCAAAACGGGGACGCGTTGAAATAACTGGCTCATATATTGCTTTGCCTTCGCTTCAGCCGCTGTCCGCTGCTCTGGCGTGGCATCTTTCAATTTCTCCAGGCCACCGAGTTCCTGCGTTACTGCATAACCCCAAGCGGCAAGATAGTTCCATCGCGCTCCTCCTCCCGTCTTCGGGTTGGGCGTAATGATCTCCACACCCTCCTTGACTAAGTCGCCCCAATCTTTAATTCCTTTAGGATTCCCTTTACGAACTAGGAATACGATAGTCGAACTG
>JBEGUT010000428.1:0-4357 GCA_041178745.1 Planctomycetota bacterium
CTTGCTGGCTGTCCGCGATGGAGGTCAAGGTGATGTCACGGAATCGCATGTCGTTTGGGATTTGCATCAGGGAATCCCAGAAATTCCTTCCCCTGTTCTTTGGAAAAACATCATCTATATGGTTGGCAACGGAGGGTTGATGACTGCGGTGAATAAGCAAAATGGCAAGGTTGTTTTTCGCAAAAGATTATCGGCTGGTGGTCAATATCGAGCTTCGCCCGTGATTGGGGCTGGACGGATTTATCTTTTGTCCGATGAAGGAGTGATGACCATTCTCGATGCTACCGAAGACTTTCATGTCATATCACAAGTGGAATTACCTGAAGCTATCGCAGCGACTCCCGCGATGGATCGGGATACGATTTATATTCGGGGAGAAAAGAATGTGATGGCGTATAGGAGGAACTAGGGGCGAGGAGCCAGGTAGAGTGGCAGGAGGCGAGAAGAGATGGGAAGGGGTGAATGTGGGGTTGTCGTGGAGTACAATCAATAGCGAGAGGTGAAGTTAGAGTTGATTGGAAGGTATGAGTTAGTCGTTTGTTAAGCGAGCTATTATAGGGACATGGTTGTTTGGTATGGATTTCAGAGTCTTCACGAAAACGGCGATTTTGTTAGCTGCCATTCTGTGGACGCTTGGGTTTAACCCCGGCGTGGCGGACGAAGTAGATAAAGGTGTGAAGTCGGAAAAGTCCAGCGAGATGAAGTATGCCGAGGAACAGTTTCGCGCGGATGTAGAGAGTTTCTTTAAAAATCATTGTGTTCGATGCCACAATGTCGATAAGAGAGAGTCAGGTGTACGTGTAGATCATCTTTCCTCGTCTCTTGAGGATTCAACTTTAAAGCTCTGGGAAGTCGTCGAGCGGTTGATTGAAGACGGAGAGATGCCACCTGCTGAGGAGCCACA
The DNA here is from genome assembly GCA_041178745.1 of Planctomycetota bacterium. Lineage (GTDB taxonomy): Bacteria > Planctomycetota > Planctomycetia > Pirellulales > Pirellulaceae > JAFLCP01. Next base: position 905 of record JBEGUT010000428.1, read on the forward strand.
ACCATCGGAGGAGGAACGCCAGCGGGTGCTCCAGTGGATCAGCAAAGGTGTTGAATGGGCAAAGTTGCGTGAGGAGCCTAGGAATGGTATCGCGCGACGACTGACGGTTGCACAGTACGCCAATACGATCTCTGATCTGCTTGGCATTCAAGATAATCTCACATCGTTACTGCCTCCTGATGGTGTATCGAAGGATGGCTTCAGCAACAATACGCAGATGCTGCAACTGTCTCCGTTGCAATTGGAAGCTTACTTTACGATTGCTGAGAAAGCTCTCGATTCGGTATTGGTCAAAGATTCGCAACCGCCCCCTATCCAAATGTTTCGAATGGATTTAGGCAAGGGCATCAATTCTCAGCCATGCCCGGACAATTTGATTTTGGGGGCAAACAATCATTTGTTGGCGAACGCCGATTTTGTGGTAACCGAGCTGAGTCCCGAAAAACCGTTTGCTTACCAGTCATTCCGTATGCAGACGAAATGGAAGTTTATTGAAGGCTACGCCGGTAATGATACGGTTCGAGGGTGGCGTGATTTCGACAGTATCTATCATTCAGTGTTTGCTTGTATGCGCGGCAACGAAGGGTATCCAAAGGGGTTAGCTTACCAAACTGTTCCAAGAGGCTTGCTCTTGCGACCGGCGATTCCGAGTCGCGAAATATTCGGAGAATCGAGTACGTACGGGCCACAAGCGAATTTCAAGATATCGCTGCGCGAATTGCCAGATAATGGTAACTTTCGTGTGCGAGTTAAAGCGGCGAAGTATGACGATGGGTTGTTGTTGGAACAAGGCGTCCCTGTGGCAGTCGCCGATCAGCAAACACGAATGCTCCTCGGTGAAACATCAGGGGATTTGAAATACCAACTCAGCGAGAGTGGTGTTTATCAAGTGGATGTCTTGTTGCATCAGGCGATTAAGCGTGAGGGAAAGCCTGATACGTCCAGATTAAACGAAGGGCTCATCGGCTATTGGTCCTTTGATGAAAATTGGAGGGCCTATCAAAATGAAGTGATTGCTGAAGGGATAGCAAAGGAAGGGGCTGAGCGCGTAGCATCGCCATTTGGTAAAGCTTTATCAGTGGACGGCAGTCGTGGCACACTCGATATACCGCGTCATGAATCGATGAGTGTTAGTGATGGGGAATTCACGGTTGCAGCGTGGATTCATCCGTCGGAGCTGCGGCAGGGAGGAATCGCGAGTCTAGGGGGCTATGGCTATACACATGGATGGCTTCTTGATATGCCAGGGTCTAATGGGGTACTGCGACTAGAAACAGCTGATAAAAATGGGGCTCACAACGGTACCGTTCAAACGGCTCCCAATACTCTGCGTGTGAATACATGGCAGCATGTGGCAGCGGTTGTTAAGCGTGGTGATAAGGCGACGAAATTATATGTGAATGGCTATGAGGTAGCGAAAGGAACAATCGGCGATGCCGATTTGGATAACCCTTCTGTGTCACTGCTCATCGGCCGTATTCGAAATGCTCAATTCTTTTGGGGTGAGATTGATGAATTGAGACTGTATCGTCGAGCGCTTGGGGCAAATGAGATCGAAGCTTTGGTTGAACCAGGGCGTAAATTCGCGCAAATGCCGTCGGTCGATTCGTCGCAGCGTCTGGATTTGCAGATTGGAGAAAGGGAGTTTAGTGGTCGATTGGATCAACCTGCTTTCTTAGCGGTTCGGCTCACTGAGAAAGAAGGAATGATTCGCGTTCGATACTCTGGATCGACGGCAGTGGAAGAGGTCATTTTAACGAAGTTGAGTGAAGATCATCCAGTCTATAAGTCGTTTGTTGCTTTTGAGAAGCGCGATCCTTGGGTCGGTGCGCATGTTGGGCTTCGACGCGATTGTGGTAGCACGTTGAATCCAGTTGGAGGTCCGCAGCGCGTCCAGGGAACAGAATTACGAGAATATGTATTCGAGGGAGCGATTAATAATTTTCCAAGACCTGAAGTAGAGAAGGATAACGTCAATTATTTGGCAGGTATCCGTGAGATTGGTGTGCGATCCGAGTATACCGATGGTCGAGACATTCCTCGTTTGATGATTGCATCGATTGAATTCGAAGGACCCTATTTTGAAAGTTGGCCCCCGAAAAATCATCAGGACATTATGCTCGGGAGGCAAGATGGTGAAGATGAAGAGGCATACGCAACTCGTATTTTACGCTCGTTTGCCACTCGAGCGTTTCGCAGACCTGTTTCAGATGAAGAGCTAGCGTTGCTCATGTCTACGTTTCGCGCGACTCGAGGAACTGGACAGGAATTTCAAGACAGCATTCGATCTGTTTTAACTGTTATTCTCTCCTCGCCACAATTTCTGTTTTTGGTGGAACAAAGCCAGGGACCTGAGGCAGAGGATCTCGACGACTGGGAACTGGCTTCCAAACTTTCCTATTTTCTCTGGAACAGTCCGCCGGATGAGCAGTTACTACGGTTGGCTAAGGAAGGAAGCCTAAGAAGAAATTTGGACGAGGAGGTTGAACGTCTGATTGTCGACCCTCGATTCGAACGTTTTATAAACGTCTTTGCGGCGCAGTGGTTGAGTGTTGATAAGTTTGATGTAGTTAACACCGACGAGAAGCGTTTTCCAAAATTGACTCGCGATGCAAAGCGGCAGTTGCGCGAGGAACCGGCAATGTTTCTTTCTTATTTGGTGAAGAACAATTTGCCGATGGAGAGTTTGATTCGGTCTGATTGGATCGTGGCAAATGATGTCATCGCGACTTACTACGGCGTGGAAGGGACAGAAAATGGTTTTGAGTTCGCACCCATCGTACATCGTCGCGAGGACTTAGGTGGGGTGCTAACGCAGGTGGCAATTTTGGCGGGTTTATCCGATGGTCGAGAAGCAAATCCGGTGAAGCGAGGAGCGTGGTTGGCTCGTAAGATTATTGCGGATCCTCCAGATGATCCGCCGCCGAATGTCCCAGTGCTTGAAGATCTTACGCAACTGACCTTACGGGAAAAACTAGAGAAGCACCGCAACGTGAAGGGATGTGCCAGTTGCCATGAAGGTATTGATCCTTGGGGGATTCCCTTCGAGGAGTTCGATGCAGGAGGGCGGCGAATAGAAAAAGCGGTCGATGCGACTACAACGCTTCAAAATGGCCGCACGTTAGTTGGTGTCGCAGATTTAAAAGCGTATCTCAGCAGCGATATGCTGGATCAGGTTGCATTCAGTTTCGCAAATCATATGGCTATTTATGCCAATGGTCGGACACTTTCTTATCGCGAAAATTTGAATTTGAAAGAAGAATTAGGGAGATTGCGATCGGAAAAGTATGGAATAAGAGATATCATTCACTTGATTGTTCGTAGCGAATCGTTTTTAAAGAAGTGATGCTTAAAGTATTGGATTATAGGGCTGTTTTGTCCTACGCATGATGTAGAACGGACAGGTGAGCAATCGAGATCGACTTGAGGGTGAGGAAGATGACCATGATGCAA
>JBEGUT010000429.1:0-4354 GCA_041178745.1 Planctomycetota bacterium
CACACTGTTGCGAATCGCAGCCATTTGCTTCGCAGGATTCTCAAGTGACTTTGATGCGGACTGCCGTTGCTTCTCCCCAAGTTCACGTGCCTCTTTGTAAGTGCGAGCAGCCATGATCACGACGAGAATGATCAAGACACCAACAAGATTAGCCACCGTATCAAGAAATGAATCCTCACCGATTGCGAGATCAGCCTCACGGTTTCTTGCCATGATTAGCCTCCTCCGCTAACTTGACGTCGATTCCGCTTCCCTGCAGGACGCGCCGCAATTGATCGTAACGCGTCTGTGCATCCGCATCGACGTGCACGACAATTCGAGGTTTCCAGTATCCACCAGCGAGTGCGATACCCCAACTATCGATTCTTCCTTGCAATGCTTTTGCTAAATCATCTCTGGCTTGAGCTAAACCGCGTCGCAGAAAAATCGTTTTCGTTCCCTGTTGCTTTGGTTCCGCCATAATCACCCAACGATCAGCCATACAGTGAATGCGAATCACTCGATCGATCGCCGTACCTCGCACATTCTGCCGCGTCCAATCACTTCCTTGTGAAATCACAATGGCTCCACTGGGCAATTCATCCTCTTCCGCAGTCGGCTTCGAAGATTGCGAACTTTTTTTGTTTTTGGAATCTCTAGCTGATGACTTCTTAGCTGCTGCGGTGTTGTACGTCACACTAGGTGATCCTTCGCCCCCGGGTGTACCACTAAGCGAATCACCTCCGCCGGATATTTCACGGAAGACGGAGCCTTCAGGTGGAGGCGTTCCGTTGGATTTGCCCGCGATCGCTCTTTGTTTCGTCGTACCATCAACTCCTTCCGCTGCATCACCACTTCCGGGAGCTTGGCCATCGGTTGTGCCTTGCTGGTCTTTAGCCAACGTTCCGTTAGTGCCTTGCGAGCCGCGCGATCCTCCAGCGGTTTTCTGCGAGTTGGAGTTGGCTGAGATCGGACCAAATTCGCCATCTCTCGTTATGGATTCACTAACTTCACCCGCACCTGACGGCTGATTATTACCGAACTCACTGTTACTTAGTGCGTTACCCCCGGCCATCGGTGCCCCGACCGTTCGCATCCCACCAGTCCCTGGCGATAATCGTCCATCGGGAGAACCTCCACCGGCAGAAACTCCCGCACCAGACCGACCCGGCATAAAGCCTCCGGAACCGTAAGGTGTCGTAGCAACGAAGCTCTCCGGTCGGCTTCCGTTCGCTAATGGATCGTTGCCAGCAGTCTCTCCGTCACTTTTAGGATTGTTGCTATTCCCACTTCCGGACGTCAGCGATCGCTCGTCTGCCGAGCCGCTACCATCACCTCCAGCCATTAAGCCGTCTTCGTTTCCTTCTCCATTGCCGCCATCCAGACCTTCACCAACGGCTTCATCCGTATCGATAGGTCCCCATCCTTCACCACCACTAGCATCGTCTAGCATTTCTCGCATTCGACCAGGCATTGCGGCTATCAAGGCGACTTGCCGAGCACGAGCTTGAGCAACGACTTTTTCTAGCTCCGCGCGAATTGGTTTTTCAAATGGTGGATACTTCAGCTCCTTATCATCTTCGACCAGTTCATAACCAAACTGATCATCCCAACTCGTAATAGCACCTCGCGCAAGCGCGTAGGTACGAATTCCATCGGGACGAACAACGAGCAGGGGATAGGGCGCGACTCCACCCGTCGCCGAGATTGTTTCCAGATGGGACCTTATCGATCGCAACACAGCATCAAGAGGATTGCCGGGCCCGTACGGTGGCTGAAGATCTCGTAACTGCAACATGAAACCATCTGGCTGCACAATCAGTCCTTGCGCAGTGCATTCCAAATAAATCGGTCGACGCTGAGTTCCATTGGGACCGTAATACGGAATGATCGCGTAAGCCGCTTTCTTTTCTTTTTTCTCTTCTTCTTTTTTCTTCAGTTCCTCTTCGTTCTCTGCGATTTTCTTCAGCAGATCCTCTTTTGCTTTTTCGAACTCTTCATCGCTGACCAACTGCTCGGACTGTTGTTGCATCAGCTTCTCACGCTGCTTTGCCAGATCTTCAGCCTGTTTGAGCAGACGATTGATGTGATCTTCGATATGCGCTAGCTCACCCTGCTGGCGTTCTAGTTCCTGTTGTTGCTTAGCGCGAACCTTTTGCATCTCCTCGCTAAGAGTTATCATTTCCTCAGAAACCTGCTCTACTTCGTCGTTCTTTGCAACTTCCTTAGCATAGGACTCCGCATTGTTGACGACGAGCATGAGGATCAGCACCAAGGCGCCCATGGTGCAAACCAAAACGGCGAGAAACGGAAAAAGCGAAGGTGCGAGTTCGTCGCGTTTGCGATGACCACTCATGCAGCTTTACCTTCGCGATCTGTCGGAGGGCGTTTGCGAGGTGGCTTTGTTCCAGCTTCGCTATCCGCTGCAGGACTATCGTTTTGGCGAGGATCGGCTGGCTGACTGGAAACAGGTCGTTGTCCCGGTACACGCTCCGATTCCGCGCGAGGCACGGATGGATGCCCTTGGTGCAATCTGGAAATAGTACGGCGGCCAACGACTTCCTCCACGATTCCCGTTTCGGCACTCCCCATCGTACGGCTCGACTCAGCCTTCCGTTCAAGAATTCCACTCCGTTCGATTTGAGTTGCTAAAACGGCGATAGCCTCTGTCAAGCATAACGCTGCTTCGTGGAATCGATCGACCTGTGTGAGTTGTTCGATGTTGCTGTTAAGCTCATCTTCAAGCCGATTCAAGGTTCCGCCAGATTGCACTAGACGATGAAGCAATTCTGCTTGCTTAGCCATCTCTTTTTGCTGACCATGCAAAGATCTAGCCTGATCCGATAAAACCATTTGCCACTGCTGCCAGCGACTTTCAATCTGCTCAACACCTTCACTTTGTATCCGCCCCATGGTCTCAGCATGTTGGTGCATTGCTCCCTGGATCGATTCTTCCAAAGCTCTTTGGATTTGGTCGCCAGCAGCCCCAGTCAAATTTGCCCAGTGCTGATGAGCTTCTTGAATCGTTTGTTTCCACAGTATGGCTTGCTGCTGGACGACTAATTGTACAGCTCCCACAAGTTCGGCCGATAATTGCTTCCAGTGCAGCTCGACTGCTTTGGCTTCCGACTGATCTGGGCCGATCAAGAAACCCATCAAACCATGTCCCACCTCGTGATCGATCTTTCCAAGAATTGCGAGCTCTAAGCGTTGAACTCCAAACTGAATATACATCGCTACCACCGTGAGACTTAATGCTAATGCCGTAGTATCGAAGGCAACATAAAGTCCCGAGGTCAATTGGTTCATAACATCTTGCGACTGCGAAGCGAGAAGCTCCATATCCATCGCACCCAAGGTTTGGGAAATACCAAGCACGGTTCCGAGAAAGCCCAACATCGGCATGGCCCATACTGCGATACGAATCATCCCGTAACTATCATGCTGCCGATCACCATCTAATTGCGATACTTCCTTAAGATCGTCATCTAGTTGCACACCACTGGTGCGAAGCGACTGGCGTTTCACAACCGCTTCGACTCGCTGGCCAAACCAACTGCGACGAATAAAATTCGGCTGCGCTCCCCAAAGCTTGAGTAACCACTGCGAACGCTTCAACGGTTCGACTTGCTCGGGCATCGCGATCAATGTCTTGAGCGAATCCATCGAGACATCGGTCAATCGCTTTTGCCGAAATGCTAAATATGTTTTTAAGAATAATGACCACAGGGAGACCAGAAATAGCGCAACAGTGGCCACGCACACCCAATGACCCAGAAAATATCGGCGCATCCAGGCATTATCGAGCGGACCTCCCATGATCATCGCATAGAAGGCCACCGTGGAAGCGATTCCGAAAATAACCGGAGGCCATAGCGGAAGTGTAAAACTATTGGTCTCTGCTACCTTGGTTTTCTTGGTCACTTCAAGATTCCTTCCTTGCAATCCGAGTCGCTACTTGAATCATGAACTCAAATATCTTCCAGCTAACTTCAATCTTACGACATCCTTGTCATATTCATCGAAGCGAATTATTTTTGTGAAAATGATTCAGCAGTTATTGTAATCATCGATGCTGTCTCTATGAGGTTTGCTCTGTGATCCGAAGTCGAAGTAAGCATCCATTGCGATGCGATCCTTACTCTTACCCCAAACACTATCGATTCCTCTCGTTTTCCATAACTCAACACTTCAATCCAATCTGAACCGTGCTTTTCAACATCCAGTTCCGAAATCGTCCCCATGCCTGTTGCGTTGATCGTATCGATAAGTCTTCGGGCAATTTTGGGTATGACCGATTTTCTATACGAAGTAAAAGCACGAACACCGCGGTATAGCCAGACGATGGCGCGGCGGTCCGCCGACCCCAACAAGC
>JBEGUT010000430.1:0-4353 GCA_041178745.1 Planctomycetota bacterium
TCTGGACAAGGTTTCGGAATGCCTCCGCTGCGGAGTGCCATTGTTTATTTTGGTAAAGCTCACCCGCCTCTCGGTAAAGCTGCATCAATTCGATGTGGCCATTGGATTCGATGTGGCCATTGGATTCGGTTGGCTTGGCAGCGGGGGAGGATTCGCGAGTTTTGCTTGGTTGCTGCGAGAGGGTCGGTTGAGTGAGTGCGAAGAATGCGCAGATTGCAAAGAAAGGTAAGAATAGGATATTGCAATTCCTAGGGGAGTCGATGGTTCGAGTGGCGTAGCTCGCTCGATTCGAGAACTTTTTTGCCTTCGGCGTTAACAGATACATTGGATTCACCCCGCGGACTCGATCGGCATTTCCCAGTGTGAGGACTCTAGTAATCGTGAAGAAATCGAAGCAAGGGAGATACGATGGTAAAATCCGTCTGCATTTGGTATCGACCAAAGACGATAACATAGTGTACGCACCGTTTGCGTTTTCAGGATGTTCATAGAACTCCTCTTATTGCTAGCAAAGGAGATTGCGATGGGACTGGTACAGCGCAATGTGACGCATCGTTTGGGATTGAGCGAAGCGAGAAATCGCCTTCGCGAGCTAGCTCTGGGGTTATCCAGCGAGTATCCCGATCAAGTGCATCAGGTGGAGGTTCACTGGGACGAAAATCAACTGACGGTCTACTTCGCCGCTTATGGGTTTCAGTATCACTGGGATGCCAAGGTATATTCCGACCGAATTGAGCTTTCGGGAAGGTATCCCGAAAGTGCGAACGTTTATCGCAACAAGATCGAGAAGACGGTTGTTGGAAAAGTAGAGGATATTCTTGCAGAGTCGGTTGTCAGTAGAAAAGTTGCGTAAAAGAGCTATCTACGGAGAGCCCTAGCATTTCTCAATGGTCTATTGTCCCCACTGGTATGCGGCTAACGATTGTGCCGCTAGGGATTTCTGGTTGTTTGTCTTTTGGGTACAGGCCCGGGCTATGGCTTGCTCATTGATTGCTTGGCAAAGATGCTCTTGACGGTGCTACGGTGATGGGTTGATGATCATGATCGATTCGTCGACGACTTGCAATGTAGTTCCAGTTGCTTGAGAAATTTGCTTAAGCATTCCTTCGAGATCAGCTTGGGTGATATTCAGGCTGATTCTTTTGTCTTTTAAGGATTGTCGATCAATCTTCCAACTGGTCGACAGTTTCAATTGAGTTGCAATCCCTTCGATCACTTCTGGTGCCGGGATATTATTCACTTCGAAAGTAAAGCGGATTGTAGCGAACCGCGATTTTGGTTTTGGAAGGGCTGCCCAAATGCGGCTGATCATCAAGTCGTAATGCACGCTGGGTTCCGCTTGGAGGAGTGCTAGGTCGTTTTCTTTCTTGAAGTCAAAGTCGGCATGATTTTTCAAGAGTTGTTCGATTTGAGAACCTTTCCAATCAGGAGATGGGTAACTGAGCATCGCCTTGGAAACGGGTTTTGGTTTAGCAATTTTCCACCGCAGGGGGCTCGCGGTCGGTTCGGCTGTTAAGCCAAAGCCTGCTAGTACAAGTGAGAGTTGACCGGGCAAAGTTAGCGGAGGGTAGTCGCCTTGGGCCCAAACATCATGAGGGATTAAATCTTTGTCATCGAGAGTGATTCCCCACTTCTCTTCGATCTCCTTAAGTATCTCTAGTGGCGTTGAGAAGCGTTGCCAAGTTAAAGGTTGGCAATCAAGTCTGTCCACATAGTTATCGTTCGCTTTTTTTGTCTCTGCATTTTTCATTTTGCGATACGAATACCACGCTCGCCAATATGCCATTTGGAGCTGCGATACTTCAGCTGCCGGGCCGATATAGGCGACACTCTCTATGAATCCGAATTGCGCATTCGCAGATTGGGCAACATCGACTAGGAGTTGATCGATTCGATCCTTGCTGAGGTTTAGTGTGACTTCGTTCGAGGAGTCGAGTCGGCGATCGAGCCAAATAGATACGTTGTACACGCGGCTGACATTGATCAAGCCTTCGCGTAGTGGTTGCTGTTTCCAAAGAATGCTTGCCGGCCTTGCGAAGCCTTTCAGTGCGACTTGCACCTGTGGCTGGTAAATTGGTGTCTCACGTATCGTTATCGCTTTGGAAGGAGTTTGTGCTTGGGCTGTGAGAGAATGGAAAGCAAGAAACGATAGAATCGCTACATACGATACAAAGCGAAGCAGGGTAGGTCGCCGTGTTGATATTCGCATGTAAGAGATCTCAATAAGCGGTTACAAAGTTCCACTTCTCCGAGACCGCGGATGCCGTGGCAGGAAAGGGGGCCGACACGTCCTTATCGCTTTAGTTGCCAATCAATGCAAATGCAATCTTTGGAATCAAAAATTATGCTCTCTAGCTTTCAATTATACGCTCAAGTTACCTGCTAAGCACAAGTCTTCTTCTGTTACTGACTTCTTTGGGTAGCACTCGAAGAAGAAAGAGGTTGCAGAAACTGAAAAAAGGATTCAGAGGGGGTGCACGGTTTGGGAAACGTTTTCCCTGTGTATTCATGATTCGGCAGTGAAGTTCGTTGGTACAGTGCTGTCGTCGCTGAGCTTTGATACGGCAACTCACTTTAAGAGGGAGGGGGGAAGCGATCGAGAGGCTCATGGCCCCAATTTGTGGGCAGTTTAGGTGGCTGGCGCAGTTTCTGCGGGTTGCGTAGGAGTTGCATTTTTTGTTTTAAGAATCGTCTTACCAAGCGATTGTGAATTTGTTTTTGCGTAACTAGACTGGAATTCATCGCTAGTCGGGAGAGGCAAAATCGTTTTTCTTTCTTTAGTCGTCAATCACGTAACGCCCGAGGCAACCGAGTGGAAAATCGCACTACCAAGATATCCCGATTGCTAAAGGCTTATCACGCCTATTTGGAGTCATCCGATACGGCGCAGTTTATCGCGGCGATCGCGCGCAACTACACTACAGCCACGCTTGTTGTACTGTTGGAACGTTCTGACATCTTACACAGTCGGGCGGCTGCTTTGGCGTTGGGATTTGTTGGCGATATTTCTTGCCAAGACACTCTAGGCAAGATGCTCGCTAGTTCGGATCGACGTTTACGACTGGTTGCCGATGATTCGCTGCGAGCAATCATGTCGCGTGATGGCAGTGAAGAGCAGCGATTGATGTTGGAAAAAATCATTCGGCTGAATGAATGTTGTTTGTATGAAGAAGCATTGATATCGAGCGATTTACTGATTGAGAAAGCGCCGCGATTTATAGAGGCGTACAATCAGCGAGCGTTAGCTTGGTTTCATTTGCATAACCATGAAAAATCGATTCAGGATTGTCGCCAAGTACTACAGTTGTCGCATTACCACTATGGAGCCTGGATTGGTTTGGGGCATTGCTTGATTGAAATGGGAGATGTTTGGGGTGCCTTGGATTCTTTCCGCAAGGCAGTGGCGATTTACCCTGATCTGGAGCCTGTGAGAGTTCAGATCCGTAATCTTGAGCGAAGCTTGCAGTAGTGGTTGCATAGTTGGTGCTCAGCGACATGGTGATGGTTCTCGAGCAGGGCCGCCTATTTAGTGAGAGGCCGCCTCCAGCAGGAACGAGTCGATGCGATGGACCGCAGAGCGGTCCATAATGAAAGTATTATCTTTGCTAGCACCTCTCTGTTTTCAATCTTGACTTGGCAACTCCTTTTTTTGTATACCTATCTTCGCTGTTTTAACTTATCGGCCAGCATAAGTTGCTAGCCAAGCATGGTCTCGGGAAACATCGTTTAGAAGTGCGATATGGGAAGGGAATCCTGTGACGGAGCACATAGCAAAAGCCGTTCGCGGTAGCAGTGGCCATAACGATAACGCAGCGATGGAGAGAAGTATTTTCTTTTCCGTCGGTGAGCCGAGTGGCGATCTGCATGGGTCTAAACTGATTGCCGAACTTCGAAATCAATTACCAGAGTACCAAATTTGTGGATTTGGTGGACCTCTGATGAGGCAAGCCGGATGTCGTTTGGATTACGAATTGACCAATCTAGCCGTTGTCGGCATCGTGGAAGTTTTACCGAAGCTCCGTGAGTTTTTTCGCGTCGCCGATTTAGCTGAAGAGGAGTTTCGAAAGGGGAAGACCAAAGCAGTTGTCTTGGTTGATTTCCCGGGCTTCAACTTTCACATAGCCAAGCGTGCCAAGAAGTATGGGATACCTGTCTACTACTACTTGCCACCGCAGCTTTGGGCTTGGGCCGGTTGGCGGATTCGAAAGATCAGGCGCTGGGTTGATCACGTGTTGTGTAATCTCCCATTTGAACCGGCTTGGTATCAAAAGCGAGGGGTTCAAGTGCAGGATGTAGGGCATCCGTTTTTTGACGAAGTGGCGCACCGGGAATTGGATAAGAACTTTTTGGCGA
>JBEGUT010000431.1:0-4350 GCA_041178745.1 Planctomycetota bacterium
AAATTTATTATCAGCCTGGCGGCCGGCCTATTAACGCTATCGATTGTTGGCTTTGCTATTAATCGCGTTATTGCGCAGCAAGAAATCGAAAAACGCTTCGAACAACTCGATCGTAACAAAGATGGAAAGGTTACAACCGATGAACTTCCTCAGACGGCGATCTTCAAGCGATTTGATCGTAATTCCGATGGCGTGATCACTAAAGACGAAGCAACGCGATCGGCGCTGCGAGGTCGATTATTCAACTCTCCTGCAGCGACAGCAGGAGGGGAGCGAGATGGTGGTGATGCGGTTTCTTCCGAGCCCTCAAAGTCATTGGATGCGCCGGTTCGCCAGGGTCCGAAATTGCTTGTTCCCGGCGAGCACGGAATCGGACGATTTGTGACAGACATGGAATTCGTTGATATCGAGGGTCGCAAACAAACCTTGCATGGCGATGACAAGAATCGCTTTACCGTTGTTGCGTTGACTAGCACCAGTTGTCCGATCAGCAAGAAGTATCTACCCACTTTAGTCGACTTGCATCGCGATTTTGCCCCGCAGGGCATTCGGTTTATTTTGGTCAATTGCGTTGCTACCGATAAGCTAGAAGAGATAAAAAAAGCTGCCTCGCAATTTCAACCTAACATCGAATACGTATTTGATAAGGAGTCTCAATTTTTATCTACGTTACCTGCTACCAGTACCACAGATGTTTTTTTGCTAGATAGTTCGCATACGGTTTTATATCACGGAGCGATCGACGATCAGTATGGCTTTGGATACTCAATCGATACTCCTCGTTACCATTATCTGCGTGATGCTCTATCAGCTGCGGTGGCTCAGCGTTCGATATTGATTTCCGCTACAGCAGCGCCTGGCTGTGTGCTCCAGTCGAAAACCAAGGTTGCCGAACCAACAGAGGTCACCTACCACAACCAAATCTCTCGACTCCTACAACGTCACTGTGTCGAATGTCATCGCGAAGGTGGTGTTGGGCCATTTAAATTAGATACGTACGAAGATGCCGTCGCTCATGCATCAATGATTCGTGAAGTGCTCGATCGGGGCATCATGCCTCCTTGGTTTGCACTAGCGGACCAAAAACAGCAGAAATCACCATGGATCAATGATCGATCGCTCTCCGAGCTCGAGAAAGAAGAGTTGTTTGCATGGCTTGATAACAAGATGCCAGAGGGTGATCCCAAGGAGTCGCCTGCTCCACGAACCATTGCCGATGGCTGGCTGATCGGAAAACCTGACGCAGTGTTTGAATTCGCTAGTCCAGTAAAAGTGAAAGCAACTGGTACGATGCCTTACCAAAACATTCTTGTCGATACTCACTTGGAACAAGATCACTGGGTTCAGGCGATCGAAGTCCGCCCAGGTAATCCCAGCGTTGTCCATCATGTCCTTGTCTTTATCCAAGGTGGCAATGAAGCTGAAGGGCCGCGTGATGATGCCGAAGATGAACGGGGTGGTTACTGGGGAGTTTATGTCCCTGGCAATAGCACACTCGTTTATCCCACAGGTTACGCGAAACGTATTCCCAAGGGAGCTAGATTGCGATTCCAGATGCACTACACACCCAATGGCACTGCAACGGAAGATAGTACTCGAATTGGCTTGGTATTTGCCAAGGAAGAACCCAAGCATGAGGTGCGTGTAGCGGGGATCGTTAACAGAGGATTCCGTATTCCAGCTGGGGCAGACAACCACCCCGTGGTTGGCAGTATCAAAAACATTCCGGCTGATGTGCAGGTGCTCGCATTTTTGCCCCATATGCATCTGCGGGGTAAAGCGGCCCGATACGATTTGATCTCAGGCGGTGAGTCGCGCACGATGCTTGATATTCCACGGTACGATTTCAATTGGCAATTGCTCTATCGTTATGCTGAACCTGTTGCGATCAAAGAGGGCGATACGTTGCAGTTTACCGCATGGTACGACAACAGTAGCAACAATCCCGCTAACCCAGATCCAAATAAAGAAGTGCGATGGGGACCGCAAACTTTCGATGAAATGCATCTCGGTTATGTCGAGTATGTAGTCCCGGGAGCCAAACCGGGAGAGCCTAATCCTCTGTCGCCTCGCAATCGCATTCGCGGTGCGATTCAGAATCTCTTCGGTCGTTCTGGTAGTGGGCAATCAAATGTGGGCGATGCTCTTTTTCAACAACTGGACAGCGATGGGGATGGTAACGTCACACGCGATGAAGTGAAGGCCAAATACAGCAACAATCCAGCGGCATATACAACGATTTTCGATCGGTTAGATACCGACCAAAGCGGCCGCCTGAATCGAGAAGAGCTTCGCAAACTTTCGGAGATTCTCGGACGTTAATCGAATAGGCGAAGTAATTTCGTCGAATAGGATGGACAAGAAGATTACTGCGCGAGCCTAGCAACGACGATTCGCAGCTCCTGGGTAAAGTCTCTGAAATGACCTTTTTTTTCGGACGGTGCGTTCATAACGGCGATGGTAAGCTTGTACCTGACGACATTTCTGTCGCCATGTCGAAAAATCGATCCAACTAACAATGGCTTTGTGACTACAGTTGAAGTCAGTACGATTGGGAGCGATCGATTGACCATCCCTGGCTACCGTGGACCACGAATCATCGGCCCATGATGTTCTTCTAAGCAGATTGTAGGCGACGAATGCAACCTATGAATCTATAACAATTCCAGACCTTTAAGGTTTCCAGTCGACGTAGCAAACGCTTGATCTTCAAAGCCTAGTTGGTTTAGCACACTTACAAAGAGATTGCTGAGAGGCGTACTACCTGGTTCAAAGGCCAAATGTTGACCGTGCTTAAAGCGACCACCAGCCAGCAAAACGGGAAGGTCTTTGTTGCTGTGGCTGTTACCGCTTCCAAGGTTCGATGTGACCACAATCGTAGTGCGATCCAGTAAAGTTGCGTCTCCCTCGTGGGTGTTTTGCAGATTGGTCAGCAGTGTCTTCAATTCATCAAAGAAAACACGTTCAACTCGCTTGAGTTGAGCGATGTTACTCTCATCCTGTCCGTGGTGCGACAGATTATGATAGCCGATATTCACACCGGGCACCGCAACAGTATCCTGCCGGAAGTAGCCAAAAGTGATGACGCGCGTACTGTCGGTTTTAAATGCGAGATGAGTTAAATCACAAACACCTCGCAGATTGGTGATGATTTCGTCAGGGGCAATTTTTCCTGGAGGCTGGGCATTTACAGTTGGTTTGGGCTGATGAATCCATTCTTCGGATTTGACAAGCCGTTTCTCGGTAGCGCGAACAGACTCAAAGTATTCTTCGAGCTTTTCCTGATCGCGTTGAGAAAGTCGCGACCGGAGATCGAGAGCCTCTTCAAGGACACTATCGAGGATGCTTTTCCCGCGTCCGATCTCGCTAAGCACTTTTGTTTTGTTCGCTGTCCCTTCTTCGGTAAAGAGTTTCGCGAAAGCATCTGCAATGTTCTTCTCTGCAGGAACCATACTGCCACCTTCGGTCCAGCCAAAATCATTAGCTCCCGCGCTTAGGACAAGCGAATCAAATCGAGTGTACTGGCCTAAAGTCTTAGCAACGTATTGGTCGAGCGAGCGACGGTTGCGATCAGATGAAGGTATCCCTGTAAAGATTCTCGGTTGTGCAGCATGACCACCGCTGACTCCGGGATGCTCCAAACCAGAAAACAATGAAAAACGAGTGCGCAGATCAGCTAATGGCTCAAGATACTCCGTGAGTTGATAGTTATTCCCTGATTGCTTGGGAACAAATGAGTCGCGATAGATTCCTAGAGGAAGACAGATCAATAAGAGTCGCCGTGGCTCTTTACCTGCTTCCGCTGCATGAACAACGCCACCGAGTGATTCAAGCCAGGGGAGACCAAGCGTTACACCTGCGCTGAATAAAAACTTGCGGCGATTGGAGAGAGGTGTTTGAGAATTCATAAACGTATCTTAAATTTTTTACGGATTGGTAAAAACGGGACTGCAGACAAGTTCTAGCACCAGCGACTTCAGTCCGCTCCTCTTTGCGCGCACTTGGGATGCAATTTCATTGAGTGATTGGCGATCAGCGAATCCGGGAGTGCGACCGAGTGCGAATGCGGCGAGTTGATTCGTCAGATTAACGGTAACCAAATCCTCTCGCTTCTTAACCAATTCACGGAACTCCATAAAGTTATTGAAGCGCCCTACGCCTATCCATTCATCGGCTGGATCGACTGGTTTCCCCTCGGAGAATTTTGCGCGATTCCTAGGTTTCGACTCAACTAGTGCGCGATAGTTCTCCCGCCAACCGCCGATCACATCAAAATTTTCAAGAGCGAAACCGAGCGGATCGATTTTTTTGTGACAGGATGCACAAGTGGCGATTTCGCGATGCATTGAA
>JBEGUT010000432.1:0-4315 GCA_041178745.1 Planctomycetota bacterium
GGATGAGGCGACTGTGGCTTTTATATGTCGAGTGAGGTCCTGACTGAGATTGTCCAGGCGGTTGCGGAGTTGGACAAAACCGATCTCATGTTCTTTCCTTAGCCGGAGAACCACGATCAAAGTGGAAATGGCGATAGCGAGGGAGATGAGCGGTTCGATGAAATACATGCAAATCTCCTCGTGTAATTTCGCGATATATAGAGTGTTAACCCCGGGGATTTTGCGAGTCTCTGGAGGGGAATCTTGTTAGATACCGGGTCAAGCGTGATATGACGGGAAAAACATCGAAAGTTGGGTTTTAGGAGATCTTCATTATAAATGCCGCCTTAAGCAAAAGGCGTACCTTCCTAGATGAATGGGAATTGAAAAATCTGGAATTGTCGAATTATTGAAAAGAAAAATGGGTGAGGCGAGCTAGTGGAGGCTAAAGGCAGTGTCGCTTGGACTGTTGAGACCGTAATTGAAACAGAAGCAACCTTTAGTCTATCCTTGATCGCTTGCAAGTCGTTGTAACATAGTAGCTGCATTGGGGATTTTCACAGCAAGCATCGTTCATCGAGAACAATAGGCTGGAAGCTTGTTAAAGATTTTATGTACGGGGTTGCGTGTGCTATGCGAAGTGTGCTCTCGTCAGCGATGCTTAAATTAGCTCTTTTCAGTCACTTAGTTTTATTCGCGGTGTGTGCGGTAGAGGCACAGCAGGCGCGCTATCAACTTGGTAAACAAGTGATCGGCTTCGAGACGGAATTTCAAAATCACCTCAAAGATGTGGAAGGACGCAAAGCGGTCTTGCAACCGCTAGAGAAAGCGGTGCAATCTTTTTTTCGACTCGCGTTGCTGGATGCTGAAAAGTCGATCGATGATGCATGGGTTAATCTTCAGCCCAAAGAGTCGCAAAGCAAATTGAAAGCTTTGGTGCCATTGCGATTGAAGCTCGATCAGCATTGGATCGATGTGGCTCAGGAAGAGTTGCCATTCGAGATTAACGCAGCTTACGAATCGAAAGAGGCTGTCGTGTATCCAATAAAGCTCGATGTATCGATAAGTAATTCGCAAGGAGAGGTCATTCGAAAATCAAGTTTCGAAATTGAATCGCTCCCCTATAAAGGCAAAATTGATGTTAAGTCAGTCGAAGAAGGTGACTGGCATATTGGTGTGAGTTTGGCTAGGGACGAAGTGCAATGGAAGTTGCCTACTCAGATCGTATCTCGTACCAAATCGCTGGAGGATCGCTACGTTGCAATCAAGCAAAAGGTTGAGGGGTTCAAAGGAGAAGCTAAGACGACTGCGATTCGCACAAGCCAGTTAAATGTCAATCTGTTGCGGGATCTCAAGAATGGAAGAGTTTTGGAAACAGATTATCCATCGCATCGAATTTTACAGTCGCTCGAAAATCAGCTTGATGCTGTAGGGGGCGAGCAGGGAGGTGTGCGAATCGGCGAGGCTGGTCAGTATTGGCTAGAGTTGCAGGGAAAGAGTCGTTCGACGGTAATTCGAGTTTCGGTTCCCGAGAGGAAGTCGACTGAGGAGAAGTTGCCCGTGCTTTTCGCGTTTCATGGAGCAGGAGGTAGCGAGAACATGTTCTTTGATGCCTATGGGGCAGGGGAGATCGTGCGGTTAGCGGCGCAGTCAGGTTGTTTGTTGGTGTGTCCCCGCCAGCCCTTGCTCGGCGGTATGCTTTCGATCGAAGAGATGCTCGATCAATTACAGGATTGCGTTCAGATTGACCGCGAGCGCGTGGTGGCTCTGGGGCATTCCATGGGTGCGGCGCAAACGATCGCCCAGACAGAGGGAGCGAAGTTGGGAAGTCTTAAGGGGGCTGTGATCCTTGGTGGTGGGCGACGTATTGGCAAGCAAGATGCTTGGGAGGGATTACCGGTGTTTGCTGCGGCGGGCGACCGTGACTTTGGTCGTGGCGGCGTCGAACAATTTGCCGAGTCGGCCAAGCGGGCTGGGGCGACTGTCAAAAGTGAAATCTATGATTCGGTAGAGCATTTGGGAATTGTTCAAGTCGCTTTAGCGGACGTCTTTCTGTGGATGAAACCCCTTTTAGAGAAATAGCCTTTCGTTTCCAAATATGGTATCGTTGACGGGAAGCAATCAGTCCACTGCGAGGAAGTTAGGAGTCCTTATCATGAAGTTTAATGGTTATTTTCTCCTGTTTGGCCTAGGGTTGGCCTGCACCATCGTGTCTTTGGGATGCGGGACAAGTTCCAATACGACTGGCGGAGAAAAGCTCGTCAAGCAGGAAGAGAGTGAGACTGCGGTCGCAGGAGATGTGTCAGCAGTATCTAATCCCCCTTCGGCTTCGGCAGTTGGCGAGGAAGTGACTCCGCCAGAAGTCGAGAAAAAATCAAATGACCAAGTTGCTGAGACAACAGGAGAGAAGGCTGTGACTGAACCGAAGTACAATCCGCTAACGGAAAAAGAGCAATGGGTTATCCTTCAGAAGGGTACCGAGCGACCATTTGTGGGTGAGTACACGGATAACAAGGAAGTAGGCACTTACGTATGCCGACGCTGCAATGCACCTCTTTACGAATCATCTTCCAAGTTTGAAAGTGAATGTGGTTGGCCGAGTTTCGATGACGAGATTCCTGGTGCGGTCGACCGTCATATCGATGCGGATGGGTATCGCGTCGAGATCGTATGCAAAAATTGCGGAGGCCATTTGGGTCACGTGTTTGAAGGTGAAGGATTCACAAAGAAAAATGTCCGTCATTGCGTTAATTCGATTTCCATGAAGTTTTACAAAAAAGGTGAACCTCTCCCCGAGGTCATCAAGGCGAAATAAGTTGCCATAACTTTGGCAAGTAGCTGCAAGTTGACTCTTTCCCTCCTTTTATTGCATGGTGTTCCTATGCCTTCTCCATCTTCGCACCGTAAGTCCTTACCTGTTCTTGATGTTGTAGCTTCAAACCGTCGATCCTTTTTACAGGGAGCATCAGCCACACTTGCTGGATTGACCATGATGCCACGCAGTTTGTTCGCGGCTCCCAGTCGAGTTAGCAAAGGCGAAACTGTTATCGGTGAACTTTATGCAAGTCTCAGCGATACGCAGCGTAAAGAGATTTGCTTTGCGATCAATGATCCTCTTCGCGTCCGAGTCAATCCAAACTGGCATGTTACGAAACCTCTCATCGGCAGTTCCTTCTACGATCAACGACAACAATCCCTGATCGCTGAGATTGTCAAGAACATCACCAGTGAAGAAGGGCATCAGAGATTGCTCAAGCAGATGGATGAAGATGATGGAGGATTGGGAGCATACAGCTTAGCGTTGTTCGGCAATCCGAGCGGTGGCGAAAAAGGGACAGAAGCGTTTGAGTGCTTAATCACCGGTCGCCATCTCACACTGCGAGCTGACGGAAATACAATCGAGAAGGCTGCCTTTGGTGGTCCGATCGGTTACGGTCACGGTGAGGAATCTAGCGCTGCGGATAACCTGTTCTATGATCAAACGGTTCAGGTTAATAAAGTCTTCAAAGCATTAGACGAGGGGCAAGCGAAGAAAGCATTGCTTCAGGATGCTCCAGCGGAGACGGCCGTCCAAGTACAAGGTAAGGATGGTAAGTTCGGTGGTCTTCAGGTTGCTGAAATGACGGCAGATCAGAAGAAGCTTGTTACCGCAACGTTGCAGAAAATCCTTTCACCGTATCGTGCCGAAGATTCAGCGGAAGCGATGGAAATTGTAGAGGCTTCAGGTGGTATCGATACTCTGCGTTTTGCGTTTTATCAGCAGGGTGATTTAGGGCAGGATCGAGTATGGGATATGTGGAGAATCGAAGGACCTTCTTTCGTATGCCATTTTCGAGGTGCTCCACACGTGCATGCCTTCTTGCATGTTCGAGGTTAAAAACCTAGAAAAACTGTGCTTCTATACTGTTGTCGATGGTTGCTATTGGTCCGTCGACGAGTTTCAATAATTGGGGTTGCCTAAAGCCTCGTGATTCGAGGAGGCAACTCCTTTTTGTTTTTCCCACCTCCAGGGAATCGTTCCCTCCTCGCTAATTTTCTTTCTTGTTACTACCGCTGAAACAGATCAGCTTCGAAAAAGGGTTTTCAAATATGCATGCACTTCAATGCACTGCACGTGAAATAATTGATAGTTTGTCTCTGTTTGTGTGTAACGTTGCTGTTTCTCGTTGCACCAGCCAAACCATCCGGGGCGTTCTATTAGCTCTCGTAGCGATGATCTCTTGTGGTGAGTGGGGCGTTCATGCTGATGATTTTGAGTTCCGTAAAGGAGACCGAATTGCTCTGTTGGGTAACACCCTAGCAGATCGTATGCAGCATGATGGGTTTCTCGAGTCGC
>JBEGUT010000433.1:0-4309 GCA_041178745.1 Planctomycetota bacterium
CCAGTTTTGCCAGCGTCTATCCGCACTATATTGCCAAAGCCGAAAAGAAAGGTCGAACCAAGGAAGAGGTGGATGAAATCATCCGCTGGTTGACTGGCTACACCCAAAAGGGCTTTGAAAAGCACCTCAAGAACAAAACCGACTTTGAAACCTTTTTCGCCCAAGCGCCACAACTCAACCCATCGCGCGGGCTGATTCGTGGAGTGATTTGCGGAGTTCGTATTGAAGAAATCGAAGAACCGCTGATGCGTGAAATCCGCTATTTAGACAAGTTGATTGACGAACTTGCCAAGGGGAAAGCGATGGAGAAGATACTCAGAACGACCTAGTATTGATGGAGCCTCGTTTCACTTCTTCACATTGACGCATTGTTTTGTAAATGTTTCGAGACCTACAAATTTATCAGCAGAGTTATCGCTGCGGACAGCACTACTGGCGGTTCCTTAAAACGATCTAGCATTATCACGCAGCTGCTGGCCGTTGGATACTAATCGAATCCAGGCCGAGCTCCTTCTGAATCTGCTTAGAAAAATTCTTCCATGTATACTGCAGCACAGTGCTGCGAATATCGGCATCAAGTTCTAAAGCTCTGTCGATCAAGCCATTAACATAATCGATGCTTGCATGAATGTCGCAAAGAAATCCATTTTCTCCGTGGCGAATCACGTCTGGGGCAAAGCCAGTTCGAGTAGCCACAGGAACAACATTACTCATCATTGATTCGAGAATTGGAATCGGACCACCCTCTAACTCGCTTAGCGAGACAAAAACATCGAGTTGATTATAGAAAGCTGGATAATCTTCGTAACCACCTTCGTTATAGACGAAATTAGGCAAGCGTTGAAGTTTGTCAAACAAAGGACTTGAGTTCCAACCTCGCCCTCGCAAAATGAAAGTTGTTTGCGGACGCGATGCAATCAGTTCGTAGATTCTCTCCGGCGATTTCCGTTCGTAGTAGGCGCTACACAAGCCTACATTTCCACTACCTCTTTTATGGCCTTTGAAAAACTCTGGATCCGCGCCACCGATGATCGTAGAGAGATTCGACTTTGGATAACCATTCTTCTCAAGAAGGTCTCGCCACATACTACACATTGTCACAATCTTGGGCTTACTCAATGCATAGTGTAGTTCCGGAGTCGATAGGTCCATATCTTTGGGATGAGTAAACCACGCTACCGATGGAGCATCCCAAAGGTAGGGATTCTTTCGCAAAGCACTAATGTAGAAGTGATAGTGTGAGAAAAAATAGGCACGTGCACGTGGAAGATGATTGAGATTGGTCGAGATAACACTGTTGCCTTCAAAGTGCTTTTTTATTTCGTTGCATACAGCTTCCAAAATCCATCCACGACTATCTTCTGGTACAACCAGACAAAGATCTCGATGGGTTGGCCGACGTTCAACAACCCGTAATGCCGCCTGCATGCAGCGCGAAGCGCGGTAGGGATTACGCGGATCCTTGATATAAATACAACCGAGAGCACCTTCAACGGCTGCCAGAGCAGCTCGCCGCAACTTCCAGGTTAATCGTTTTCTATTCTTGCTTCTATTTTCTACAACTTCCATTCTACCTTCAAATACTCAACGTATTCGCCACAACTTGCTTTCGATAGTAACTGTCTATGCTGCTGCTTTCCTAGAAGCGGTTCGGGAACGAGAAAAATCTGTTAACCTCATTAGATCGGCTTCATGTAACAGGCGTAAAGGCACCCATTTCGGAGCAAAGTATTTTTCAACTAGCTCAGTGCCAAATCCCAAATGACATGGCTGCTGAAAAAGGTACTCCAAAGATAGGCAGGAACTACTGGTACAAATAATATCAAGTCGTTGTTTGACGCTTGAATAAGGCCGAATATAACGCAGATAGATCGATTCAAAGGGAACATAAAATGTCCAGGGGTCAGAAAGGACCTCAACTTGGCAACCGATATCGGAAAGGTTTGTACGAATTCGCTCAATCTTCTGGTAGGAGTCACGGGGATGAGACTTTATTACTATCAGCGTATCGCTGCTAACTCGACATCCATGGATCCATTTTTTATAGCACTCCACTTCTCCATCTAATTGCATTCTTTTTGTTTCAGAGAAATTGCTCGACAGCAAAACGATTGTCTGTTCAACATTGGCGACCTTCTCCGAGAGTCGATGACAGGTCCCATGATCGAACCGATGAAGATTGGATGCGATCCGCTCGAACGAATTGATAAACGATTCGACGGGGAGCTGAACGAAGTTCGGCCATACTTCATCTAGCATGTTCGCAAAAAGGAGGTATTTCCGGTCAAATGCTACTCGGTATTTTTCTTTTGCGAGTGGCTTAAGCGTTACTTTTTTAGAGGTTTCGGACGGAGCAGTTTTTTTTAAAGAAGTTATTTGGTAGAAGGTGTTTTGACCACTGTTTCCGTCACGCCTTCCACGAAACCAGCTTCGAACATTATCCCACCAAGCCTTCAGCTTACGGGACTTTTTTGATGCAGACAACGAATTCATCCCAGCAGTGATGGGATTGTGATCCGGGGAGTAATACTCTGCAGTGAAGTTGACAGCAAGTCCATCGCCGTAGCACGACTTATCCGCTTCGGGGAATGTTTGCGCAAGAAGGCTATTGAGAAATAATAGATTCTGCCCCAAGATTAACTCATCACAATGGGAACAACCTATCAGCTTTCTTAGTGATTCTTTTGCTCGCTCCCACCCACCCATCTTGAGATGATTCTGGAGTGTCGCATTCGACTCAGCATCGATGTACACAATGCGAGTCCAGGATTCACATAAAGAGGCTAAACTCTTCAGGCAGTCTGCGAACTCGTTTGCTTGTTCGGGAGTTGTGCTAAGATCATGGATGACCAGGATATTCTCAATTGATTCTGCCACTCCCGATCCCAGCGATATCGCTTCAGGCGATCGCATAGCCGCTATAGCGGAAATCAACTGAACCGCTCCCTGCGCGCCGACAACTCTTCTCCACATAATGCATCCGTTCAGCTTGTTCAGAGGCTTCTAGGCAGCTTTGCGTTTCTGAATTCCCAGGATTTTCCGGATCTTGTATTTAACCTTTTTGAAGGTTGACTTAATCGATCTATCAGCCGACATTACCATCTTGTTTCCTTCGATACCGGAAGGTGCAAGAATATCTTGCCGGGCGTAAGCACGCGAAAGCGTCTTATCGATATCTTGCTGAGTGATTACCCCAGTAGCTCTCGCCTCATTGAAGTACTTGAACCACAGCGATTCGTGTGCATGCCCCGGAAACTTCCAGGGCTGTGTTCGTAGATTCGTGTAGTGAATCAGTTTTGTGTCAGCATCGAAATGATCGAAGGAGTTCCAGTTAGGATCAATTGGCCCTAATTTGAACGGATGCGCTGCCAAAAACTTTGGTGACATCTGCTGGAAATCAGTATTCGTGAAGAGTCCACGATCTACCTCAGCGAAAATTGACTCTAGATCAAACCGGCATTTGCTGCAGTCGAACAACACAGCACTCATTCCCCAGGCCGCGTTTCCTTTATACGCTTCGGGCTTCGCCAACATATCGCATCCATTCATCGGAGCGTCAAAGAAATTGCCAATATCCGAAAGGCATACCATATCGGAGTCCAAGAAAATTGCCTTTCCCTGGTATTGACAGATCTCTGGGATTAACCAGCGATAGTTGCTGAATTCCGTGTAGTTGCGGTATTTGACGTTTAGGGACATGTTGGCGAGTACGGGCGGACGCCCCTCGCTTTCGATGGAATTATGTGTTCCATTGAAAATGTATATCTCTAATTCCCTCTTGCTGTGCTTCTTAAGAGAATGAATCAGCGTTTTTCGTTCGAGAAGGCTAGCTTCACCGGATCCAATAAAAACTCGAACAGTGTTTTCGTTTGACATCGGTCCACCCTGTGATTTTTTCAGGTCAAATGAAGACCACTCCACAAACCCAGTGGTTTAACACAGTGGGGCAGATTAGGGCAATAGCGAATTTAGAACGCTTTCAGGAAGGCCCGGAATACTCTAAATGAATCTCTAATTCGACTTGTGCTTTTTCGCACGACCCCTTTGACACCTTGATCCTTCTGCCACTTCAATCGCCAATCACGCCGCCATTTGTAGGACTTCTTCTCGATATCATGAAACATCGACTTGAGTTTTGAGTGCGAATGTACATCGAAGGGATTAGTGATCGCTGCAAACTGCGATACATCCCTTCGAATCGCTTCTCTCCAACCTGGGTGTATAGGTGTGCCATCGCTGAGTACATCAAACGCCGATCCCCACTTCGTACATTCCGCCAATCCCGCCTGATGGACATCTTGATGAAACG
>JBEGUT010000434.1:0-4309 GCA_041178745.1 Planctomycetota bacterium
TTGGCTTGGAGATACCACTCCCCGATATCTAGGAACAGCCAATACTTCTTATCATGGAATCAACGATAAGGAATCTATAGAGCAATCGTCGTGCCACTCATTTCTCGCTCATTTCCAGCACGTTGATTGCCAGAGGCACAGTGCGGCACAGCTGCATATGTGCATATTCGCCCGCTTACGTATTCTGTAAGTTTTTGAGTAACGCAATCGTTTGCTGCGCCATACTTCGGATGTCCGCATGACGCAGTACTGCTGGCCACGCCTCTCTTCCAAGTCGCGCCGCCTCTTCTCGATTCGTAAAGATCCATCTTAATTTTTCGGTGATGCTATCGACATCGTCCGGCGAGACTAACCAGCCTCCCCCAAGTCGCTGCAGCATTTCCGGAAACGCACCATGTGCTGGCACAATTACGGGAGTCCCCGATGCTAACGCTTCCAAAACAAACAATCCCTTTGGATCACGATAAGTCGTTGGTACACAAAGAACATCGACTCCATGCATGAAATCAACTTTGTGTCGATGATCAATTTCGCCTTCATACGATACAAACTCCGATAGACCGGCAGCTGCTATTTTCTGTTTTTGTTTCTCCCAGTAATCCTGATTCGATGGCCCAAGCCACCCAGCAATTCGCAATCGAGTCGATCGCATTGCTTGATCCTCATGTAACTTGACAAAGGCATCGACCAACAAATGCAATCCCTTTTCCGGTGCAAGCCTTGCCATATAGCCAACCGTAGGTGCTTCGGGCATCGACCGATTCGCATCAGCCTGTTGATGAAAAGGTGTAGTATCGATTGCTAACGGCATAATGTGTAGCTTCCCTGGCGGAATATTCAAAACCGTTGCCATCCTCTGACCATAGTCCCGACTATGCGCAATAAACGCATCGATGCCACCGACCAATTGCTGCATGACATCGATCGTCTGCTGCCTATAAGGTTCAGGAAGGTAATCCAGAAAAATATCATCGCCTTGTAGCGTCACAGCGACAGGAACCTTCAAGCTTTTCTTCAAATCTGGTACAAAGCCCGCAATTAACATGTTGGTCAACACCAGTGCATCAGGCTTGATCTCCCGAGCTAACCAATCACACAATCGATCGACCTCTTTGCGTTGATTTCCTTGTTTTCCCCTTAGCATCGAAACGGTAAGGGCTCCCAGTTGCTTAGGACTTGTTTCCATACCTCTTGATGCTACCCACCGAATCAGCTTCGGCGAGTTTAGAAACTGATCGAGCCAACGAGGTGTATACTTCAACCACGGTGCAAGTTGCTGTAAATAGATATTCACGCCACCAAAGAACACCTTATCGACACTCACATCCATTTCATCTGTTCGAATCGGTGTATAGGTAGGTACAAGTAGAGTATCGACTCCCTCAGCGATCATCGCTCGAGCCAGTGAATTATCATGCATACAGCTGCCGCAATACATTCCAGCAGCACCCGCTGTGAGATAAATAACCTTCACCATGCTCTCCTTGGCAATACTTTCCTAATAACACTGCACGGACTTGTGGATACCCAGCTCAACACAGCACCATCGTCTTAGATTGCTCCGCTATCCAACGCGTCGACTCACTACCAATCGAGACACTCTCCACCATTGCCACCTAATTTGAGCACGAGTATGAAACGCCTTGCGACTCCAATTCTATCTCAAGGATCTTTAACAAAACGATTTGGCAACTAAGGATGTCGAGGCTCCACACCAAGCAAATGCCTTACCAGAAAATCCTTGCGCCTTCGATGACCATATGGTGTCTCAGCTGCTCCATGTCCCACACCTGGCAAAATGAGCAAATCAAAATCTTTATCCGCTTTAACCAAAGCATTAACAACTTGCATCGTCGATGCCGGATCAACATTATCATCCAGTTCACCAACGACGAGCATCAATTTACCTTTTAGCTGATGCGCTAAAGTGACATTCGATTGCTCAGAATAATGATTATCTATCGGATAGCCCATCCATAATTCATTCCACCAAATTTTATCCATGCGATTATCGTGGCAGCCGCAATCGGCCACTGCTACCTGATAAAAATCTCCATGAACCAAGAGCCCTCGCAGTGCACTCTGCCCACCAGCCGATCCACCGTACAAACCGATACGATTCAGGTCCATATACGGATATTTGCTGGCTGCCGCTTTGATCCATAATATCCGATCTGGAAACCCGCTATCCCCCAGATTTTTCCAGCAAACATCATGAAAAGCTTTGCTGCGATTCGATGTCCCCATCCCATCGATCTGCACCACAATAAAACCCAACTCCGCCATCTCTTGTTCGCGTCTAAATACGGCAAACTTCTTCGGAACATGAGACCCGTGAGGTCCCGCATAAATCGATTCCAGAATCGGATAACTCTTCGAAGCATCGAAATTGGAGGGGCGATAAATTACCCCGTAAATATCGGTTTCGCCATCCCGTCCTTTTGCCGAGAAACGTTCCGGTATTTGCCAACCGGTTGCCAAAAGCCCTTCCATGGAACCCGTTTGCAAAACGCGTATCAGTTTCCCATCCACTCCACTTCGCAATTCGACCACCGGTGCCATATCGACGCGCGAGTACGAGTCGATAAAGAAAGTGCGATCTGGTGATAAGTCGACTTCATGGGTACCATTACCAGAGGTCAACACGATTAGATTCCCACCATCGAAATCAACTCGGCAGTGATGGATATAATAGGGATCCTGCTCAGCATAAATACCACTCGCCGAAAACCATATCTGTCGCTTCTCGGAATCTACATGGTCAATTCCCCGAACAACCCAGGATCCTTTCGTAATCTGATGCAGCACCTCGCCGTTTCGTTCGCTGCACAGATAAAGATGATTCCAGCCGCTGCGTTCTGACATCCATATGATCTCGTGGGTCGCATCGAGATAGTATCGGAAAAGTTTATGCGCGTAGTCCACAAAGGTTGAACTCGATTCGTCAATGACGACTCCCACTTCTCCCGTTTCTGCACTCACCGCGATGATTCGAACGACTTGGTGCCCTCGTTGATTGTAAAGAAAGGTAAATCGACTCGAATCCGACTGCCAGCGAAAATCCTCAATGCTCCACGGATTGGGAAACTGTGTATCAGCAATTGTTATCTGCTTGATCGGTTCAATCGAGAACAAACATGGTTTTCGAATCGCAATATGGTCACCTGGTTTGTGATAATCCAAGGTGCGCAGCTTTGGTTGTAGCTGATCCTTGGGAGATGATTCAACAATATGGATAATGTGCGGCTCAGCAGCGACCGTTTTGATACCGAGCACTTTCAGGCTATCTGGGGACCAGTAGATTTCACCTTCATAGTAGTGCTTCTCATTTCCATCTTGAGTCAGTGGTTGCCGTGACTGATCCGCTAAGTTCACTAAATAAAGATTGTGGTTTTCAACTTGTACTTCCCATTTCCCATTCGGGGAACGATTCGCTGCAGCAGGAGTACTTCGCTGTCGCCAGCGACCACCGTTTCTGCGACGCTGATTATTTCCTTGAACCACCTCGCGGTCGGCAATCGTTTGATCCTTGGTATTCCACTGAAATCCCTTCCCAGCGTAGTTAAATTGCCAACTATTGGATTGTTCATCAAATCGCAACTCTTCTAGTCGAAGATTATCAACTACCAACGTTTGCGATACCTTCTTTCCGAGCTCTTCCGCGAGTTTCTGCCTATCAAAAGCTTCTGTCTCTGCTCCTGTAGCAGCATCAACAATCACATAATCAACGCGTTCAGGACTCGGCTCCGAGCGGTACCAGAACCTGCTAGTCGCTCCAATCCATGTCGCTCTCAGTTCAGCTGGATAAACCTTATTCTGTACCGTTTGCCACCAACGTGCTGAACGCTCGTAGTCCAACGCGGATCCTTGAGCAATCAGAGTCGATGAATTGCATGTGAATACTAAAATCACTGCTAGACAATGACAAAAAAATTGGAAGCGATCCAGACGGTATAGAAGGTTGCTAATCATAAAATCGAAAACGGGTGTAAAGGAAAGCTGAGTAATTACAGTCGGCAGTATGATTGTAGTTTAATCCCAGATCGCCTCGATTGCTCAGCGTTAAACGAAGCAATCCTCGATTCTTTCCGCAGCCAAGATCGCTAGGGCCATGATTTGCGCCGATGGATTACAACTGGGAATACGATCAAGCACGGAAGCATCCGTGATAAAAAGCCCCTCTAGTCCATGCACTCGGAAGTGGTTATCCACCACCGCAGCGGAATCTTCACCAACCCGACAAGTACCTACCGGATGGTAAATGGTTTGCACCCAAGCTTGGATCGAGCGTCGGATTTGCAAATCGGTA
>JBEGUT010000435.1:0-4303 GCA_041178745.1 Planctomycetota bacterium
CAGCCATCATAACCATCGTCTCTAAACGGGCGACACCATCACGTGGCGTATTCGCATGAATGGTCGTGAGCGATCCGTCGTGACCTGTATTCATCGCCTGAAGCATGTCCAACGTTTCGCCACCACGACACTCACCGATGATGATTCGCTCAGGACGCATACGCAAAGCGTTTTTCACCAAGTCAGTCGCCGTCACCGCTCCAGTTCCTTCAATATTTGGAGGCCTCGTTTCCAACCGCACTACGTGATCTTGTTGCAATTGCAATTCGGCGGCATCTTCGATGGTAATGATACGTTGATCGTTTTGGATAAACGCGCTAAGTGTATTGAGCAACGTGGTTTTACCGGAACCGGTACCGCCACAGATGACCATATTCAAACGAGTTTTGATACAACCTTCGAGCAACATCACCATTTCAGGCGTGAAGGCTTTGTAATTGAGCAAATCCTCTAATCGCAATGGCTTGGATCCAAAGCGACGAATCGAAACTGCAGCCCCATCAAGAGCCAAAGGTGGAATAATGGCGTTAACGCGGGAACCATCTTCCAGACGCGCGTCGACCATCGGGCAGGTTTCGTCAATGCGACGACCAACTCTCGAAACAATTCGGTCGATAATTTGCATCAAATGGCCGTTATCTCGGAACTCAACCTCCGACTTTTCCAAACGACCTCGACGCTCTACGAAAATATTTTTGGGACCATTGATCAGAATATCGCTGATGGAATTATCTTTGAGAATCAATTCCAACGGACCGAGACCAAATGTCTCATCTAACACTTCTTCGATCAGTCGTTCGCGCTCTATACGATTCAGCATTGTGTTCTCAGCATCACATAGATGCTCGACCACCACGCGGATCTCGCGACGCAGAACATCGCCCCTCATGTCGCCAACGCGACTCAAATCCAACTTATCGACAAGCTTAGAATGAATTCGTCTTTTGATAAGATCGAACTCTTCAGCCTTGAATTGATCAGGGCTACGAGTTGCTACACCAATCGACTTAATTGCCATCGCGACTGCCCCCAATCAGTGATGAAGAAGTTTCTGCATGTTTTGCAACGGATCACTGATAGCCCGAAATGGGGCTCAACATTTACGTAATACGCAAACTTAACGCAGAAAGCAATCAACCATACATCACTGTTAAGGAATAAGACTCAAACGCTGCAATGTTTCAATAATCCTTCATCTTGTTGACTATAGAGTACAAGGATTATTTCGATGGTGACGATTGCAACATCTTTAAGTGCACTTTGCCAACATCAGCCATATACCCTTGATCGTTGGCCGTCAAACTTTTCTTAAGAAAGTCGATCGCCTTGGGTCTATCGCCCTGCAGATCAAACCACAAACCAAGATACAGATACCCGTAAAATTCCGCCTGTTCTCGACCACGAGTCCCAGCAGTGAACTGGCTGATCGATTTTTCAACATCTGCAGGCGTAACCTCCCCGCGAACCAACTTGTAAATTTCCATCAACGGTGGCCTAGCATCACCTCGTGAAGGAATGATTTTCTTTCGCGCAGTCTCGATTGATTCCGCTTTTGCAAGACAAAGAAAAAACCAAAAAGTATTTTCTACATCGTCGGGATTCACACGATGATGCTCCTCGAATTGATCCGCTCCGTCTTTGAATCGCCCCACATAATAAAGCGCTATCCCGCGCTGCCAATTCTCCGCCTTTAGCTGAGGCCTCAATTCAACTACCTTATCAAAATCCTTGACCGACTTTTCAAACTCGCCGATACGAAACAACGTTTCGGCTCGCAGTTGTAGTAGCGAAACATCGTTAGGTTGTTTTCCGACAGCCGTATCCAATTCGGCTACTGCCTCTGTACCTTTACCTTGAGAAAGCAACTCGCTTGCCTTAACCAATGCCGACTGAACAGCATCCTGCGCGTGAAGTACCGCAGAAGCCGCAGCGACCACTTGAACTGCACACATCCCAGAAATTAACCATTTTCCTAATCGGCCTGACATGATTGCGATCACCTTTCTTGGTCCTGTCCGTTTTTATTTATACAAGCTGAGCTAATTCATCCTAGAGGACTCATGATGATGCTTGGCTCACGGTGAATCAAGCGTTACGATAATCAAATCGATGTTTCGCTCAAAAACACCAAGAACAAGCCCTCGATATCGCTAACTGTTAGGGACTTTTTGACCTATGCCCCGCCTTCTGATCCGAAATGCATCCGTTGTTTTTCCTGATCGTATCGCAGTTACCTCAATACTGTGCGACCAAGGTCGCATCGTCGCCGTTGATGCAAGCCCAACATCTGCTGCCGACCAAGTGATCGAAGGTCAAGGCAAATTTCTGCTTCCTGGTATTATCGATGACCAAGTACACTTTCGTGAACCAGGCCTGACACATAAAGAAGATCTACAGACGGCTTCACTCGCTTGCGCCGCAGGTGGTATTACCTCGTTTCTCGAAATGCCCAATACCAAACCAAGTGCAACCACTCGTGAGCTGGTTGAGGCGAAATACCAAATAGCAGCGAATAAATGCCACGTGAATTATGGATTTTACATTGGAGCATCGACCAACAATGTTGATGAGTTGCGTCAAGCAACGAATATTCCAGGCATCAAAATCTTCATCGGTTCTAGCACAGGTGACCTGCTTGTCGACGAACAGGATGCACTCGAGAGAATCTTTGCCGAAAGCACGCTCCCAATCTGTGCCCATTGCGAAGACGAAGCAACCGTTCGCGCTAACACAGAACGCATTGGTAATCCTCAGAGTGTCGCCGACCACTCTCGAATTCGCGATGAAGCAGCAGCGGTGGTTGCGACAAAACGCGCGACCGATTTAGCCAGACGCCATAACCATCGTTTCCATGTGCTGCACGTAAGCACAGCTGCCGAATTGCCAATCATCCAAAATCATCAACGCCTCATAACCGGTGAAGCTTGCGTTCATCATTTACTTTTTTCTGTTGATGACTACGCGCGGTTAGGTACCCTTGTCCAAATGAACCCCTCGCTGAAAACACGAGAGGATGCTGAGAAAATCTGGATCGCCCTCCATAAAGATACGCTGCAAGTGATCGCGACCGATCATGCCCCCCACACCTTAGAAGAAAAACAGCGTCCCTATCCTCAATCTCCAAGCGGTTTACCGGCAGTCGAAAACAGCCTTGCTCTGATCTTGGACCAAGCCAACCAAGGAAAATGCTCGCTGCTGCAAATAGCTCACTGGATGAGCGATTCACCTGCTCGAATTTGGGGCTTGGTCGGAAAAGGAAGAATCGCCCCAGGCTACGATGCTGACCTTGTGCTGGTTGATATGGAGAAAAGTCATACGATCCGTAATGAGGAACAAATCACCAAGTGCCGTTGGAGTCCATGGCACGGATGCGAATTGAAGGGTTGGCCAATCGCAACGATCGTCGCTGGACAATTGCTTTTTAAAGATGGCCAATTGGTCGGTAAGTCACTCGCTTCCAGACTACAGTGCGATCACCAACGAGGTGGCTATTGGGCAACCTTCGATGGAATCGGAATTCGCTAGTTCACCAAGAAACCACAGTTTTCTGTAATAGGCGTAACACCGCCCTCTACAGCCATGACACTGTCGGCTAAGGTATCGCAACCCCACGACGCTGAGCCAACGCCCGCATCGCAAATTCAAAATATGGGAATGGTACCTTGGGATTGCGTCGAATCGCCCAAGTGTAAACCGTGTTGACCATGCTGCGAGAGATCTTACCTTGATTGACCAACTGAACTACGCTGGAAATGAAAACCTTCTGCTGTGGGAACGCGGCCCTCAAGCCATTGTTCAGTTGAGTCTCCAACGCTACCTGCCCTCGGCTTGAGCGTTCGGCTAGGTTGCGAGAGTTCGACTCCTGCCCCGACAACTTACCGCCCGAAACACCTTGCATCAGCAAAGCAATCGATACGACTGTACCAAGCAGGGCCCAGATGAAGTTTCGTGGAGTCTTACTTTGAGGCATGTCCAACTTCCCTTTTCACAATCATCCATGCATTCCGCAGAAATCGTGCTCCCCAGTCATCAGCTATACAACAGCGAGTTACTGGATTTGGCATAGAAAAAAATTTTTGGTCGACTGGCTAATAGCAAAATCGCACACTTGCTGTCAATAACACTTCTTCAACCAAGAAGATCAACTCTCATTAGCCATCCTGATCGGTGAGAATATCTCATTAAGGCCAGAAAGCGACAGCAAGAGGGATATTGCCAGACAGCGTGCTGTTGACTCGTCAGAATCTCGGAATAAAAGCAAAGCGTTTGAGGGAAATTTTCTATCTGCCGAGACTAAGCGGGG
>JBEGUT010000436.1:0-4303 GCA_041178745.1 Planctomycetota bacterium
TTGGTTTGCTCTGATGACTTCTTGAGAACAATGGCAGTACTAACATCACCATGCTGAACCATCCGACTGGCAACGTTAGCTGACACAGTTTCAAATTCATCCCGCGAAACCTCCTTTGATGATTCACCGAAGAACTTCAACGCTTCTTGCTTGCGCAACCAATCGATGATCTCACGGCTAGATTCATTCCCGACCTGATCTACGATTGTGATCTTAACGCTTGATGCGTCCCCCGATCTTTCTCGCGATCCAAAGATCAGCGCAAAGATGCTGAAGAATATGACCGGCACGACAAAGGTCAGCAGTAACTCTGATTTGCTGTGCCAGAGACGAAGCAACGATATCTTGACTACGGTGAGAATCATTCGCGGAGTTCTCGACCGGTTAGGTGGATGAAGACATGGTGGAGATTCGGAGAGCGAATCTCAAGATCTGCAATTTTCAACCCGGAATTATTTAGTTTGGCAATCATCGGTGGAAGCTCGCGAGCCACATCGCGAACCTCTGTGCTCCACGCGTTCACCTGGGAAGCGAACTGGAAACCCTGCAGAGCTTCGGCCTCGACCACCGTCAAGCGATCTCCCAATACGGCAGCCTCAACAGAGCTCCCCAAATCGTGGCCGGCTCGCTCCACTTGCATGACCAATTGACGCCGATGGCCAATCGTCTGTTCAATCAAGTCGTTCAGCGCGCCTTCCGCGATCACCTTACCATGATCCATGATCACGATACGCTCACTCTGCTGCTCCGCTTCCTCTAGATGATGCGTCGTTAATACGATCGCCGCTCCCTGTTGATTTAGTTCGTCTAGCATTTCAAAAATTCGTTGCCTGCTTTGCGGATCCACACCAACAGTCGGCTCATCCAGCAGTATCAATGGTGGCTTGTGGAGGATCCCACAAGCTAAATTCACCCTGCGTTTCATACCGCCCGAGAAGCTTTTCAATAGCTGATCTGCTCGGTCCCGCAAGCCAATCCACTCTAGAACTTCTTCAACGCGACGCCTCCCCTCACGCCTTCCAAGACCATGAAGCTTAGCAAAGATTTCCAAGTTTTCTTTGGCCGTCAGATCACCGTAAAGGGCAATCTCTTGAGGTACGACACCAAGTTTCTTCGAAGCAAGAGAGGATCCTGCTGCTTGGCCAAACAGCTCTATTTTACCTTGGCTTAACGTGACGCGGCCACAAATAGCCCGCACCAAGGTCGTTTTGCCTGCTCCATTAGGCCCAAGCAAGGCAATTCGCTCTCCACGACTGACCCGTAAATTGAGCCCTTTCAGCACCTCTATGGAACCAAAAGTCTTTCGAACGTTCAGACATTGAAGCGCTAATTCCTCCTGGGCTATCACAGTCCACCGTCCATTTTAACTAAGTTGAATTGCCGGGTATCTTCAGTGCAGGAACAGCAGAGGTTCCATAAAACCAAGAATTACGCGTTAACAACTAACCCTATCTCTCGCTATCATAGTAGAGAATCAGTCGCTGGACCTCCATACCTCTTTTCTAGTTGTGAGATCGTTAAGAAAAATGGATTCCGCAGATGATCGCTTAGACGAAAAAGAGAGCGGAGGGCTAACGCTCACGGCTAGAATCTTGTCTTTTACGAGCGGCGAATCGAACTGGAGCCGCAATTATGGCTGGCAACTTCTTTCGTTCACATCACTGATTCTCGGCGTTGGGTTCTACTTCATCTTTGTGAACAGCCCTATCAAAGCCGTTCGTCTAATGCCGAGCATCCCAAAGACTTACGGGACTTATTCCAGTCCGATGCAGATCGCACCCGTGCCAGATGACGACAACACCAAGGCGACGTCACAAACAGAAGGCGGAGACAAAAAAGAAAGCCCTACCGAGGACAACGAGACCGCCCCAGCCAATGCCAAAGCCCCGCAATGAAGCGAGGCGGAGCAAAACCGGATTACTCAAGCTTGTAACTCACACACTCAAGCCAGCCGCATAAGCGATTGATAGAGAGAGGACTTACAACTGAATCCGACCACTAAATAACGCCACCATGGACGCGATATGGGACCATATGGTCAGGCTGATCCAAGAACCAAAAACGCTCCCACTCTTGCACTAGAGCTCGCAAGTTTTCAGACGTGTAGAGCAACTGCTCGGCACGACGCTCAGGCATCGCTGAATAGATTGGCAAAATACAGCCAATCGAGGGCGTAAAGCACAAGCAAACAAGAACAGCAAATAGGCAGCGACGCATGGCACTTCCTCCAGGGATTACTTGGACGGGTGTCTGGTCATACGAAGTCCGATGACCACAAACCATTCATCGCCATTGCACAGGGAGAAACTTTTCAAAAAAGTCCGATTATGACGAATCAATCGTTAAGGAGGCGTTTAGCGATTGCAGTAGCGACTTCCCTGCCAGCCCAGACTACCCACTCACTCACTGCCATTGCTATCTTCGTCCGGCGATGGGTCGTTAGCTGCCTGGCTTCGCAGCATCTCTTTCCAAGCGTCCGCCCTATCGGAGGTTGCCATTTTCTTTACCCGGTTCTCCATTTCCTTGCCGGGCTTGAAGGTAACGACGAATTTCTCCGGCACTTCGACTTGGTGTCCAGTGCGAGGATTGCGAGCTTTGCGAGCGGCTCGCGGCTTTACTTGAAACACACCGAAATTGCGCAATTCGACCCGACCCTCTTCAACGAGGTTCTCGATAATTGCCTCAAAAGTGCGTTGTACAATTTCCTTGATTTGAAGCTGTGTCAGCCCAGTCTCATCGGAAATTGTTTTCACGATCTCTTTTTTTGTCACGCTGAAGTGCTCCTCGGGCCGTCCAAGAAAGCGACGTAAGTCGTTTACGAGTCATAATTTACTTTGGGAAGTGTAAAGCTCCCCTTCGGCATCGTCAAGACTCCGCTACAAGTGGTAATTGGTTATCAGCCTCCTGGCGAGGCTACCCGACTGCCTAGCCCACCCAAATTAGCTGCAATATCGAATTCAGCTCATTGTTTGGGGTCGTATGTTTGATTCTGGTGGCATCGGCAATGCCGATCGAATCAAATATTCCCATTGTGACTCTTGGATATTTTGGTTCGGCCAGAAGCGACCGAGGCAATGGTTTCTTGATGGGGTCGGTTTGCGTAGGATAGAGAAAGGTAGATATCTGATAGGAATATCAGGGCAGCGTTCGTTTCTTACGTCTTTTCTCAGCAAATACCTTGATGGGGCCTTCTTGAGGCCTCCACTTAAACTGGGATTCCGGATGGTGTTGGAAATTGATTAGTAATCAGGTGGATTTGGGTAAGCGAAATCGCATGAGCGGATTGCCAAAGTTGCTTTTTGCGCTGCTTTCAATCTGTATGGTATCGCACGTACCTGCCCAGCCACCGACAGGCAACTCTGACAGCTTACCCGACCGAGTACCTTCTGCTTTGGAGAAGGGAGTTGTCAAGCCTGACGCGTTTTACCTTCGGGACACATCGGGAAACTACATTTTTGTTCCCAATTTACGGTACGAGGAATTTGAGCGGCTATTAAGATCCCAAAAGCCATTACTTGATCCTCAGTTGCCTGCCTACCAAGTGGTCGACTGGCAGATCGATGGAGAAGTTGATGGGGAACTGGTTCGTTGGCAAGTAGATATCCAGGTTCGTTTGAGCTCCGCAGCCAATGGCGCCATTGCCATTCCGCTCGGGTTAACCGGTTGGCATCTAACGGCGATGCCCAGGTTTGAAGGAGTTGGAGAGCACCTGCTGGAGTTGATCTCATCAACAGCCGGTTATCAATGGTGGGTTCGTGGTACCGGTGAATCGCTTCATCGCATTCAACTGAAGATGGTATCGAATCTTACCTCGGTAGGAGATCGCATGTCGGTTCGCACATCGCTTCCCGCGATGCCATCGACTATCCGCTTGGTGGTCAACGGGCAAGACGTTGATCCTAAGGTGGAAGGGCAAGGTGGAGAAACGTTGACGAGTCGTAATCTCGACAACGGCAAAAGCGAGATACTATTGCGAACCAACGGTGGAAACCAAAGTATTTTATGGCAACCTTCGGGCGATCGAACGCGATTATTTTCGGTGGAGTGCCAAAGCAACACTCGAATTGAGATTGCGGGTTCAGGAACAGCTTGGAGATGCAAGTCCGTCTTCAAGGTGCAATCATCGGGCCCTACGCTTCCGAAAGAGTTCTTGATAACTCTGCCCCAGGGTGCGCAGTGGCTAGGGGCAACATCAACCGGAGCGGATAGCTTTCGAATCGAGCCTGTTGTAACCACCACCCCCAACGCTGCTGACACTGCACCACAAGCAGAGGTTGCGACCTCTGCTAGACAGGTACTTCGC
>JBEGUT010000437.1:0-4302 GCA_041178745.1 Planctomycetota bacterium
AAGATGCGTTGCAAAACTATGCCGTAACGTATGGGGGCTAATGTCGGGATCCACTCCTGCTCGCAACGCACTCCGTTTCACCAACTCCCAGATCGCTTCACGACGCAGTGGTCGGCCGCTTCGAGACAAGATCAACCAGGGGGTTTCCTGTAAAGTTCTCCCGCGAGCTAGTTGTGGTCGAGTCTTTCTCATGTATTCATCGATGGCTTCCATGGCTCTTTTTCCTAACGGAACCATTCGCTGCTTGCTTCCTTTACCTTCACATAAACAGAATCCTTCGGAGAGTCGCACATTAGCAACCAACATGCTACTAACCTCAGAAACTCGACAACCGGTAGCGTAGAGCAACTCAAGAATCGCTCGATCGCGCAAACAATGTGGATCGTACGACTGGGGAGCACGTAGGAACCTATCAACGGCCCCGATCGTTAACACATGAGGAACTCGTTGCCACATTTTCTGAGTGGCGAGCAGTTCAGCGGGGTTATCAACGATAGCCCCCTCTAACTGCAAGAATTTAAAAAACATGCGAGTTGAAACGACATGCCTGGACACCGAAGAAGAAGCCAGCGATTGCCGACCTAACCAGCCAACGTAATCGGTCAAGTCAGCGATACGAAGCGCAGTGACCGATCGGTTTTGAATCCAGGCACAAAATCGCTCTAGGTCGCGTCGATACGCCGCTACACTGTTCTCTGCTAAATGGCATTCTGTACGGAGATAACTGACGAAGCGGTCGACCCATTGCCGACATGAATGACTAGCTTTGGGTGTCGGTTCAGTTTTAGATTGGCGGATTTGCCGAAGCTTACTGAGACCCATGGTTGCCCCGCGAGAAGTGGTGGTTTTGCGTGCCCAGTCTTTTAGCTTTTCTGTCGTCTTGCTTTACTGTGACATAGGAACTAAGGTTCGTTAGTAAGGTTCGCCCATAGAACCTCGGGAATTCCTTAAAAATCTACAGGCATCGTTAAAAACGAAAAGCTCAGGATTCTCGATAACGAAAGTATGCTCTGTATCGATTGTAGGATACTCCTACGGCGGAGGACAACCGAATGAAAATCTTGGTGATTGGTGGTGCTGGCTACGTCGGCTCTCATACCGTCAGACTCTTGCAGCAAGAAGGCCATGAGATTTGGATTTACGACAATCTTTCGCGCGGGCACCGCGCCGCGGCGACCGGTTTTCCTTTGATCGAAGGAGAACTTGAAGATCGTCAAAAGCTGATCGATACATTCCGCGAGCATCAGATCGAAGCTGTTATTCATTTTGCTGCATTTGCCCTCGTCGGGGAATCGATGCAGCATCCAGCGATGTACTATCGGAATAACGTTATCGCGACCCTGGAACTGCTTGAGGCCATGCGCGCCGCAGGCGTGTGGCGGATTGTCTTCTCCAGCACTACGGCTACCTATGGTCAACCTGAGAAAGTACCGATCACTGAAGACACCGTACAACTGCCGATCAATCCCTATGGTTTCTCCAAGCTGGTTATCGAGAAAGCACTGACCGACTACGCCCGCGCTTACGGTTTTGGCTGCGCAGCGCTGCGCTATTTCAATGCCTCCGGGGCAAGTCCCTTAGGAGGTATTGGCGAAGATCATGATCCAGAGACGCACCTGATTCCGATTGTCTTGCAGGTCGCTTTGGGGCAAAGAGAATTTATCGGAATCTATGGAACCGATTACCCGACCCCGGATGGAACCTGCATCCGCGACTACATTCATGTGGATGATTTAGGCTCAGCCCATTTGGCAGCCCTAAGAAACCTTGAGCATGGCAGCAATTTCCAGCTAAATTTGGGCACCGGAAAGGGGCATAGTGTTTTGGAAGTCATCGAGGCTTGTCGCCGCGTGACAGGTCATCCGATTCCTGCAAAAATCGAAAATCGACGCCCCGGGGATCCCGCCCTGCTAATTGCCGACAGCAGTCGCGCTCAAAAAATACTGAATTGGTATCCAAAATATATTGAGATTCAGTCTATCATCGAGACCGCTTGGCAGTGGCATCGCTCCCACCCCCAGGGATATCGCACGACGACGACCTGATTACAATGGTGGCGGTAGCGACTCGATTCAAATGGGGCAAGTACCGCAGGCCTACACGATGCAAA
This sequence comes from Planctomycetota bacterium, assembly GCA_041178745.1. Classification (GTDB taxonomy): domain Bacteria; phylum Planctomycetota; class Planctomycetia; order Pirellulales; family Pirellulaceae; genus JAFLCP01. Next base: position 2,111 of record JBEGUT010000437.1, read on the forward strand.
ACATAATCATTGAGAAACCTTACCGGTTCATCCCTCCTCACCGAGGGAATCTTTGGCCCACGATCATCCAGAAATTTCGACTCGTCGATCGCTACCTGCGACGCAATGAGGGTGTGGAGAAGTATCAGCTTCGCGGCACTGAGAAACTAAAAGCCTCACTGCAAGCTGGTCACGGTATACTACTCACCCCCAATCACTGCCGCTATGCGGACCCTTTAGTCATAGGCTGGCTCTCTCGAGCAACTCAATCCCATGTCTATGCCATGGCCAGCTGGCATCTCTTTCACCAGGGTAAGTTCATCCCTTGGGCAATTCAAAAAATGGGAGCTTTTAGCGTTTATCGAGAAGGCGTCGACCGCCAATCGCTTGACACAGCCGTCGATATTCTTGCAGAAGCCAAACGCCCCTTAGTGCTGTTTCCTGAGGGGGCCGTTTTTCGCTCCAACGATAAGCTGCAAGCCCTGCTAGATGGCGTTTCATTCATTGCCCGCACCGCAGCAAAAAAACGTGCTAAGGACAATCCCGATCGCAAGGTAGTCGTTCATCCCATCGCACTGAAATACCTTTTTCATGGCAATATCCAGGAAGCACTTCATCCGATACTGACAGATATCGAACACCGACTCACTTGGGATGTCGTCCACGATCAATGCCTGATTAAACGAATTCAAAATGTTGGGCTGGGCCTACTCTGCCTCAAAGAAATCGAACATCTTGGTCGACCCCAACATGGCACAATCAACGAACGTCAAGAACTATTGATCGATCATCTGCTTCACCCGGTTGAACAAAAGTGGATCGGGCGTACACAACATGGTGCAATCATCCCACGCATCAAAGCGCTAAGAATGAAAATCATTCCCGACATGATCCAGGGTACGATCGAAGCGACAGATCGAGCATCTCGCTGGAAGGAACTAGCGAACCTCTACCTTGCTCAACAAGTAGCATCTTATCCACCGGACTATCTTGACACTCCAGTCACTGTTACCCGCTTGCTAGAGACAGTGGAACGCTTTGAAGAAGATCTCACCGATCGCAATCGGCCCGCCAAAAACCTGGAGGTTGTCATCGAAGTTGGAGATGCGATCGAAGTCTCTACGGAACGCCCCCCGAAAGGTGTCGATGATCCTCTGATGTCACGCATCCGAACCGATCTAGAAGCAATGCTCGGAAAACTTGCGAACGAAGCAGCCGTTTACAGAACCTGAACCATTGAGGCTTTCAGGTTCTGCGAGAGTTACGACCTACTAGCTTTGAACGGCAGTCCCAGGAATGCTTGAATTTCCCTTTAAGACAGCTTCGGGAACTATAGTAGGTTTAACTTCGCCCTTCACCTCAGCGGAGGCTTTTACTTTCTCTTTCATCTGATCGAACTGATATTGAAGGGATTGCTTTTCTCGCTCAACAATGTTGAGCCGTACCTTCAATTCGGTCGCTTTTGCCTCTGCCGTATACATGCGGTTAACGATGCGATTGACCGGATCAACCAACTCGGACCAGAAATCTCCATCTCGAAACCACAGTTGGCCTTTTTCTTTACCCGTATCAACGGTTTCTAAAAACTTTTTGAGCCGATAAATAGGACCGACGAAGCGATGGCTCAGCTTGACGATGTCGAAGATAATCAGGGGCAGAAGAAGTGCAAGTCCAGGCAACCAAAATCCAAAGGTTCCCATCAGGGCTCCACAGTGCTCCTCGAAACTCAATTCAGGTCGATCGATCCACTGGAAAACCACTTGCCCGATTGCGAAATACGCCAGAACCGAAACCCAGTAGATGATGATCCTATTGACCAAGCCTCCTTGAACTAAGTTATCTATCCAGAGCTTGCGCCGCATCATGGCTATTTTCCTCAACGGTACAAAACCGACTTAATATCACTGTTGTCAATAACTAGAAGTTCATTTGCATCGCCGAGGAGCAAGAGCCTTTTGTTGTTTTCTAAAAAGCTCTCGTGATGCCTAATTCAACACCTAAGCCCGCGACTCTCTTGCCCACTCGCTTAGGTACTTATCGCTTGTTCAACCGCCTTAGCTGTCGTATCAAAAGTACCTCGTGTCGCATTGCATAATGCAGTAAATGCTCCAACACTCACAACGATGATCGATGCGAGAATAACCGCAAAATCGATCGCAGTCGGACCATACTATTCCGAAACAAAACTTTTGATTTTATCCGGAAGTATTGAT
>JBEGUT010000438.1:0-4299 GCA_041178745.1 Planctomycetota bacterium
GGTCGAGACCAACATGCGATTCCCCTGTGTCTGATAAGCTGCTTGGATCGCACCGGCCATGCCCTGTGAATAGTCCAGGACAAAGTTCGGGATTGGAACCACTAAATCTTTGACGTTGTAGGTGTTGAACACTACGTTGCGTCGGATTCGATCACGACTGGTCACCAACAACACATCATCCCGCACCGTATATCCAAGGTTCATTGGCTCAAGCAACAGAGTCAATGCACTCTTAAGAGACACTGGATTGGTAAGATTCAGATTCACTGTCTGATCCGATGGAAGAGCCTCGGCAGACAACCCTAGCGGGTCGATATGAATCGGCACATTAACCATCTGGCTCAGCAAATTCATCGCCTCTGCGAGCGGCTTCTGTGTGAACTGAACCGTTACAGGGGTCTTAAGTTTGTTGTAGATCTCGCGTTCACCAGGTGACATCTTGACGATGTTGTCCTGCAAACCAGTTCGTAACTTCTTGATTTGATCCCAAGATCGTGCATCTGGAAAAACCAGAGGATTGCGGTCGTCAAATGGAACCGAAGCTTCTTCGGTGCTGGTCATCAAGTCCGAGAACTTCTCTTCCTTGAGAGCGACAATGTCGCTGTTCTCACGAATTCGTCGAGAGATACGTGACAGCTGGTACAAGGAAATTGCGATCTGAGAATTAGGATCCAGCTCGAGAACTTGCTTAGCAATTTGCTCGGCTTCCTCGTAGCGTCGTTGTTCCATCAAATCGTTGAACTGCTCGACCATGGACGCAATTTCTTGGTCCAACTTCGCTCGCTCCTCACGCTGAAGATCTAGCTCAGCCAAGATTCGGCGATTGTTCTGATCCAATTCGATATTCGATCGATTCTGATCGATGTAAGCCTGCTGTGCAGCTACGGCCCGATCCACCATCGTCAAGAACTGTTTGCGGGCAGGAGCATCTAGGTCCGCTTGAGCAACTCGCATTCGCAACGAGTTCAAACGCTGCAAAGACCCCAGAGGATCGGTCTCGCGAGCGCGTTCTGCTTCGGCCATCTCACCGGTGACCTCACGGAACATCTTTTGACGCATCGCAGCCTGCTCTTCACTCACAGGAGCTGCTGTAGGACCACCAGCTGGTAATTGTCCTTCATTGCGTGCGGCAGGAACGTTCAACAACATCAGCTTTTCGCGGAGCTGCTGGCGGATCACAGGATCCATGGTTCCTTCAAACTTCCACGCTTCGGAAAACTTTTGTAGAGCAGCTTCGCGATTCCCAGCGGTGAGAGCTTGCAGACCCTGCTGGTACAACGCTTCACCGCTTGTGTTCGGAGCTTGGCCGACATCGCCACCCTGGGCACTAGCCATCTGAACGGCTGATGGATCCTGCTGTGGCAAGAAAACACCTTGCTGCACTCCAGCAGCAGCCGCTGGTAGTTGTCCACCAGCTGGCACCACTGGGAAGTTAGGGGCCGCTGCAGGAGCTGGCTGTGCAACTCCAACAACCGGCTTGCCCTGCTTCATCGCCGCAATATCTTGACGAATCTTGTCGGTCGTGTCCGACAGACCGGCCACTAAACCCTGTGGCTTATAGGGAACCTTTTCCGCTTCTGCCACCAGCTGTTCCGCAGCAGCCAGATTGCCTCCCCGCATCGCAGCGCGAGCTTGCATCAGCATCGCTTCATACTGCTGCTGAGGACTGATCGCAGGGGCCTGAGGCTGCTGAGCAGCAGCCCGACCACTTCCGATCATGCCGGCAGTTGGCACAATAGCTGGACCGGCAAAAGCGGCCAGTCCGGCAAGCCAACCAAGTTTCTTTGTGAATCTGGTGACTTTCACGCGACACTCCTTCTTCGCAATGTCTGGATCTCGGACTGCCGGCAGGTGCCGCCCAAAACGTTGGTCACCTCGCAGGTCGACCCACGCTCTCAGGTACACGAACCGGTCTAAATTTTGTTTGCTGTTCGATGCGGGAAAAGTCCGTTGTCCCCGCATCCAATCAGTTCGATGCCTATCTCGAAAAGCTTGCTTGAAACATCTCGCCAAGATCGCCTCAGCAGGCCCCCTAAGGAACTCTACAGAACGACTGATCAGCTATTTTCGAAGACCAAAAAGCGCTTCAGAAACAACCCGAGGTTTCACTGAGCAAGGTAAGTACGGGCCAACGCCAGTCGGCGTCAAGCCCACTCTATCCGCATAATCGGTACAATCGTCCCTTCCGCTATAATCCGATCCCAGGAAAGCTGCAAAATCTTTACGATTTAACTAAAGAGCACTTCATTTTCTCCTTCGCCACCCAATCCCAGTTCTCCCAAACACGGACATTTTACGCAGACACCCTAAACCTCCGGTAATTTTTCTCAATCCTCTAACTTTCAACATTTCCACCCCCCACTTATGGCTATTTTTCACGTTCTCGCTGATCTTCCACTGGCTGACACCTTCAAGGATTTTCTAGGTACCGACATCCAATTTCATGACCTCAATGCATTTCAAAACGATATGCAGCTTCGCCAGCAACTCGCTCCCCTCATCGCTGGCCTAGTGACCTATGGTCACCCAAAAATCAATGCTGAGTTACTGCAGCAACTACCCAACCTGCGAGTTGTTTCCAACCATGGCGTCGGTGTCGATCACATCGATATCGAGACGGCGCGAAGTCGTAAGCTACAAGTTGGACATACTCCCGGTACCGTCGATGGCGCTACAGCCGACTGCGCGATGGCCTTGATCCTAGCTGCAGCTCGACGTTTGATCCCTTGCGAAAAATTCGCTCGCAGCCCTGCCTATCGAGCTGATAATTTTTCAGATCTAGATATGCTCCCCTACCGAGGTCGCGATGTTTTCGGAGCAACACTTGGAATTGTGGGAATGGGTCGCATCGGCAGCCAAGTGGCTAAACGAGCAGCTGCCTTTGATATGCGAGTTTTATACTACAATAGAAACCGCAAGGACCTCAACGAACAAAGCTCGAGCGTCACCTATAGCGATCTCCCATCACTTTTATCCCAATCTGATTTTGTCGTTCTCTGCGTACCTCTTACGTCATCGACAAAAAAACTGATTGGCGCAGAACAGTTTCGGATGATGAAACCAACCGCCACTCTGATCAATGTCGCGCGGGGTGGCGTCGTCGATACCGATGCGTTAGTCGATGCCTTGAAAGCAGGAACGATTTGGGGCGCTGCGCTCGACGTGACCGACCCAGAACCGCTACCTGCGTATCATCCACTTTTCGACATGGAAAACGTTACGATTCTACCGCACATTGGCAGCTTTACCGAGCAAACTCGGATTCGTATGGCGGAATTGACAATGTTCAACTTGCGAGAAGGGCTTAACCTTCGCCCTGTTCGCTTTAACGCGGCAAGTTGACCGCTGCGGAAGCAGGCCATTTACCATCAGTCATCGATTCGCCGGTGATTTTGTTCGACTGCAGCATCACGAATCGTATCTTCTTACGATTCCAAGTGTAACTTACATAAACCAATCCATCTTCACCAACAATCACTGCAGGGTAAGAAAACTCGCCTGTCGGCTCATTCTCTAACTGCGCCACAGCCTTCCAGTTCATTCCATCATTGGAGATCGCCAAGTTCAATTGAGCTCGAGCCGCTCCAGGTTTTTTAGGATCGCGAATGGTATGGTTATAAACAAGCAAATGCCTTCCATCAGCAAGTGTCACAGCATCAATCCCCGAATTGGGATTGGGAAGTGCCGTAGTCGACATAGCACTCCAAGTCGCTCCCTGATCTTTAGAGATCGAGCTAATAATTTTCTGCGCTGAACGACTGCGACAGAGCATTTGCAAATCACCGTTCTGCAGTTGCAAAAATGTTGGCTGAATACTTTCGAGCGGACCTTTGTCATTAAGCGGCCCCACTTTGCGCCAATCGTTCAATTTCTGTGATACCAATTCCACGTGCGTCCGCCATCCATCATGCTCAGAACTCGATCCACACAACAAAGTCCCTTTAGCGAGAAGAAGCGGCTTGTTTTTGATTGGCCCCAAGATTCCGTCCGGCAAGCGAACTCCCTCCGACCAATTTTTTCCTCCATCTTCAGATTGCTTCAGCATTCCCCACCAAGTCGATGGACTTGGACCAACTTTGTAAAACAGCAGCAACCTCTTTTCCCATTGAAACAACACAGGGTTCCAGCAGGGATAACGCTTCTCTTCAATCACTCCATCCGCCACCATCTTAGGTGAATCCCAACCCTCCTTCGTGCGGCGGGAAAACCATATCGCAACATCTTTGTTCCCTTCTTCCGTCCCACCAAACCAACTGCAAACCAATTCCCCAGCTGCATTGACTGCAATAGTCGAGGCAT
>JBEGUT010000439.1:0-4280 GCA_041178745.1 Planctomycetota bacterium
TGGGCAAGATTGGGCTGGCAATGAGCGATGAAGCCATCAAAAGTCTCAGTCGCTACTGTGAGTTGTTGTGGGATTGGAACGAGAAAATCAATCTTACAAGACATACCAACTTCGATCTATTCGCCAAACGAGATTTGGTTGACTCATGGCACTTGGCTCAATTGCTCGAACCGGGCGAAGATATTTTGGATGTCGGTAGTGGCGGTGGTGTGCCAGGGATTCCATTGTCTATTCTTCGGCCTGATATCCAAGTTTCGCTGTGCGACAGTGTAGGTAAGAAAGCGAAGGTTCTCGACCAGATCGTTCAAAAGCTGAAATTACCCGTACCTGTCCATGCGATGCGTGTACAAGAGGTGCTGCGTGATTATCGCTATAGCACTTTGGTGGCACGAGCTGTCGGCCCACTCGATAAGTTGTGCGAGTGGCTTAAAAATGATTGGCATAACTTCGATCGACTATTGGCGCTCAAGGGCCCGAAATGGATCGAAGAACGCGGTGTGGCGCGACATCGTGGACTGCTGAAAGGATTGTCATTGCGTCGATTGGATTCGTATCCAATGGCGGGAACGGAATCAGAGAGCGTTATCTTGCAGTTGAGGCGGATCCGGCCTGGCGAAAAGGTCAATCCGGCTGAGGATGAAGCCTAACCTTCGTCTGACAATTCGCGAGATAAGGAAGTTGATAGCAATCAGTCCTGAACTGTACGTCTACAACTTCGAGCGTTACCTCTGCTGGACTGACTGAAGGATTGGTGCAGACCTTGCCGAAGAATCCTTCGTGGGTTCTCTGTTCGGTACTTTTTCCACACTAGCCATTCAGTTTACTGGATCTATTTGTCGCCGATGCGGAAATGATTCAGGGGACTTGGAAATGGCACGGTCTGATAGCGTTTTGGAAAACCGGACGGGTTCGTTAATAAAGCTTTGCGAACTTGGCCAACGTCCTTCTGCACCGGGTTGCCAAGTAAGGAACTAAGTCATACAACAAAATTCTTGGAAGAATGGCTAGTCTGCGGTGACTATAAGGCTGGCGTAAAAACGCTCTTGAGGTTGTGTTCTGGGAAGGTAGCAGTTTGCGGAGATAGCAAGCAGGCGATCATGACAACATATAATTTGACCCATCTGAAGCAATTGGAAGCCGAGAGCATCCATATCATTCGCGAGGTGGCTGCTGAGTTTAAAAATCCTGTGATGCTGTACTCGATCGGCAAGGATTCGTCGGTGATGACGCATTTGGCTCTGAAGGCATTTTATCCTGACAAGCCACCATTTCCTTTTTTGCATGTTGATACAACATGGAAATTTCGGGAGATGATTGAGTTTCGTGAGCAGTATGCCAGAAAAGAGCTTGGCCTCAACTTGCTCGTCAACATCAATCAGGAAGGTCTTAAGCTTGGGATAGATCCCGCAGAGAATAGCGAAAAGCATACCGAAGTGATGAAGACCGATTCGCTGAAGATGGCGTTGACCAAGTATGGTTTCGATGCAGCCTTCGGGGGTGCTCGGCGCGACGAGGAGAAATCGAGAGCCAAAGAGAGAGTCTTTTCTTTCCGCGACAAGTTCCATCGCTGGGACCCAAAAAATCAGCGGCCTGAACTTTGGAATCTTTACAACACCAAAGTGAACCCTGGTGAAAGCATTCGGGTGTTTCCGTTGAGCAATTGGACTGAACTGGATGTTTGGCAGTACATCCATCTGGAAAAGATTCCTATCGTGCCACTGTACTTTGCAGCAGAGCGACCTGTCGTGAATCGCGGTGGAACTTGGATCATGAAGGATGATGATCGTTTGACATTGAAGCCGGGTGAGCAGTTGGTTACGAAGCGCGTGAGGTTTAGGACACTGGGCTGCTATCCTTTAACCGGTGCGGTGGAGTCGGATGCTACAACGCTTCCGGAAATCATTCAGGAAATGTTATTGGCGAAGACCAGCGAGCGACAGGGACGCATGATCGATAAAGATGCAGGCGGCGCTGGAATGGAAGAAAAGAAGAAACAAGGTTACTTCTAGAGATCGATCAACAATGAGTCACCAAAGCGAATTGATTGCCACCGACATTGATGCATACTTAGCGCAGCATGAACGTAAAGAATTGATGCGGTTTATCACTTGCGGTAGCGTGGATGATGGAAAGAGCACATTGATCGGGCGGTTGCTGTACGATTCGAAGATGCTCTATGAGGATCAGCTTGCGCAATTGGAAAGCGAATCCAAGGTTCATGGAACGGTGGGTGGGGCGTTTGACCCTGCGTTGGTGACCGACGGTCTTAAAGCCGAGCGCGAGCAAGGTATTACGATCGATGTGGCTTATCGGTATTTTTCTACGGCTAAACGTAAATTTATCATTGCCGACACACCTGGCCACGAACAGTATACGCGCAATATGGCCACTGGTGCTTCGACTGCCGACTTAGCAGTGATCTTGATCGACGCACGTCATGGCGTGATGACTCAGACTCGCCGCCATTCGTTCATCGTCTCGCTGCTGGGAATCCGGCATATTGTCGTCACCGTCAACAAGATGGACTTGGTAGATTTCAGTCAGGAGCGATTCGAGCAGATTTGCAATGACTATCGCGAATTCGCGACGCGACTCGATTTGCCGGATTTACACTTCATTCCGATCTCGGCGCTTAACGGTGACAATGTTGTCGAGCCAAGTCCGAAGATGAATTGGTACAAGGGAAGTACCTTAATGAACTTCCTGGAGACCGTGTATATCGGCTCGGATCGAAATTTCGAGGACTTTAGATTCCCCGTACAGTACGTCAACCGACCGAATCTCGATTTCCGTGGTTTCTGCGGAACAGTGGCTTCGGGCATCATTCGAAAAGGCGATGAGGTTATGGTGATGCCTTCGCGGCGCACCAGTCGAGTAAAGCAAATTGTGACTTACGATGGAGAATTAGAGGAAGCGTTTACACCGCAGTCGATCACAATAACGTTGGCTGATGAGGTCGATTGTTCGCGCGGCGATATGCTTGTTCGGCCAGGCAACGTGCCGAAGATGAGCAACGATTTCGATGCGATGGTCGTTTGGATGAGTGCTGAAGCGATGGTTCCAGGGAAAACCTATCTCTTTAAGCACACCTCGCAAACATGCAGCGGGCAAATCGATTCATTGCGCTATCGTGTCGATGTCAATACGATGCATCGAGCGCCTGCTCCCGATTTGCAACTCAATGAAATTGGTCGTTGTCATGTGTCGCTGAGCCAACCCATTTTTTATGACGCGTACCGGCGCAATCGAAATACTGGATCCTTCATCATCATTGACCGAATCTCCAATGTGACGGTTGCTGCAGGGATGATTTTGGATCGCGAGATGATGAAACAGTCTGCCGTTTACGCGACGGAGTCCGAGCAATCGAATCTAGATCCAAGCGATACGACTCAACGAGCTCGCGTCAGTGAATCGGAGAGGCAGGCAAGATTTGGCCAAGTACCTATCACCCTTCTGCTTACAGGCCTCAGTGGCAGCGGAAAGACCTCGATTGCTTATGGGGTTGAGCGAGCATTATTTGATCTTGGACGTACGGTCGCGGTTCTGGATGGAGAGGTAATTCGCCGTGGCATGAATCAGGATCTCGGGTATACACTGGAAGATCGCAGTGAGAATCTTCGAAGATCCGGGCATTTGGCAAAATTGCTCAATGATAATGGTCTACTTGTAGTCGCTGCCTTCGTGGCTCCTAGTGAAGCGGTCCGGGAGCGGTTTGCCGAGTTGGTGGGTAGGGAGCGGACTTTGGTCGTTCATTGTCAAGCCAGCGCCGAGAGTTGCAGGAAACGCGATCAACGAGGTCATTACGCTGCTGCCGACCGTGGTGAAATTCCGCAGTATCCGGGGGTTTCGGCGCCATACGAGGCACCATCCAAGCCCGATCTTGTTCTCGATACCGAGAAGTTGTCGATAGCGCAATGCGTAGAAAAAGTTGTGGAGTTTCTGCAGCAGAAGAAGTCTATCCGCTAAATCAATCTCTAGCTCCAATCAGTAGCCCGATCGCCCTTCTGCCGTAGTGGATCTGGCTACAGCTCCCGCTGTTTTCATCGTGAACTGAAAGCTTTTTCTTCCTCGTCGATCTAGCCGCAGGATACACGCTTGTTGATCGTTGTGCCGGTCCGTGCTACGGTTGCTCGCTTAATGGATCTAACCTCAAGTAGCCGTCGTAGCACATTCTTATCATCCCGCTTATATTGGAAGTGCAAGCGTCCGAGGAATTCTCCGCGTCTCATGTCGGATATGTCAATCGCTTATTCCCAATGAGTTGTTATGGCGACAGG
>JBEGUT010000440.1:0-4276 GCA_041178745.1 Planctomycetota bacterium
CGATAGTCAACTTGCTTTCCGCCTGGGCGATCTTTTATTCAGTGGCGACAACATCTATCGCGATGGAGGTGTGGGAGCGATCGATGCTCACCATGGAAGCGACATTCGCAGCTTCATCAAGTCTCTAGAAAGAATTCGAGACAGCGATGTGAAATGGCTCTTACCAAGTCACGGTCCAGCGTTCCGGCGGGATCCAGAAATGATCAATCGCACGATCGCTCGATTGCAGTCCTATTTACATATGTCGGATTTCGGAACCTGTGCCATCGACTGGCCATTAATGGATCAGTGGGAAGAAGAAATCGCGCAAGGAAAACTGCCCCACTAGCGGGGGCTGTTTTCTTCTGAAGCCGCTTGTAACGAATAATCCTTAAATTCTGGTCGTGACTCCTGCCGATTGTAAAGCTACGTGGTCGCACTGTATCGATTCGCTTCAGTGCCAGTCGCTTATGCTCGCAGGGGGATCGTCAAAAATGTTCCGCAAATTACTGTTGGGATCGCTTCTGGCGGTCGGCCTTTGTGCGCTGACTAGCTCCCAAGCCAATGCCCAGGATCCATACGCTTACGGCCGAGTACCTGGAGGACAGACCGGGGGACGCGATTACCATCGCTTCTATCATTACCCCTACGTCTACTATCCCCAGAATTTCTACGGAAATGAGTACTATCGAAGCAGCAATAGCTTGTATTACCGATATCCATCGGAAATGCAAATCCCGGTCTACAATCGCAAGTGGCACAACGAGTACCCCTCCAGCCGCCGATATCACTGGGGTCACCACTTCATCACGGACGTATTCTAGTCGTTCCTGATTCCGCGATTTCCCAAAATATTTTCCCGGCATGAAATAAAGTTCGTGCCGGGATTTTTTATTTCTTGGGATACCTCGCAGCCCGCCGCTGCCTAAAATCGAGTAGAGGAACATTACTCTTTCCCGTTGGCAGTTCGCGGAAAATCACTCATGGCTGGCTTTACGCCCCCTCAAAAACCACGAGCTTTAAGCAAATGGCTCGAGTCAGCCACATCTCCGATCGCTGCCATGGATCACGAGGGAAATATTCTTTTTGCCAACGTCCCATTCAATGCGCTGATTGAAAACCTCAACTCTCTACATCCCTTAGCTTCCGAGGCTATTCTTCGTCCACCAGCTGAAGCTTGGAACGGAACCCCATGCCAGCGATCGCTCTGCCTGACTGCCTCTTTGAATGATGCAACAACCGGCACCGATAGTCACCCAAGGCCGTCACACACTCTCCCCTCACACCAAGTTTCATTTGTACCCTTGCTGTCCGAGCAGTCGACGGTTGTCGGGTGCCTAATCTCGGTTCATGAAATCCTGCCATACAGTTCGACCCAAAGTAACAAAGCGGAATCGGAAGTAACACCTCTTGCGAACTGCCCCTCGAACCTCTGGTTACAACAGCTTCTCGATTTTCGAATGAGTTGGCCCGACATCAATCATCTTGAAGCCTTGGCGGGCTCCTCGACCACCATTCGACGCGTGATGCAGCAAGTACAATTAGCGGTCGCCACCAATACACCTGTCCTGATTCGCGGCTATGATCTTGAAACCTGCCATGACCTCGCTCGCGCTATTTGGCTGCAACGATTCAAACGCGACAAAATTTCCTCAGCCGGTTTTCAGCTCACACCTCTAGCAGTCGGATTGATGGAAGGAGCTATGCTTCGCAGCATGCTCGAGATGGCCATCCCGATTCGAACCTCTTCGAATTTTCTTGAGACGACTTTGCTCATTGAGGATCTTGGATCACTCTCTGAATCAGCCCGTCAAATTTTCGCGGATTGGCTGATTCAACATCGCCCCACCCAACTCTTTGCAACCCAACTACTCTACCGAGATGCAACGTATCGCTCTTCCGATCCGCTTTCATCATCTAGCCGGCTGATCGATCATTACCTTGGAGTCCTTGTTATCGATCTCCCTTCTTTGCAGGATCGAATCGAAGACATTCCCTTGCTGGCTACACAATTCCTCAATCAAAGAACCTCACAGCAGCCTTCCGTATCACTCGGATTCACCCCTGCAGCCATTGAAATGCTCACTGCGTATCCCTGGACAGGTGATGTAGCAGAACTCAAAGCGTTTATCGCTTCGATCTCAATTCCCGAAAATCGTTTTCTGATCGAACCGGCCGATCTACCGTTGGCCATACGTAGCTATGCAGGAGGCAAATCGCAAGCTACCGCAGGCTCGCTTGCGATTGATCTGGAAAATGCACTTCTGGAAACCGAGAAACTACTCATCAAACAGGCGCTCGAATGCAGTCGCGGTAACCGTGCCCAAGCGGCCCGGCGACTGGGTATCAGCCGCGCTAAATTGCTCAGGCGACTTCAACAATTCGGCTGGGACGCCACCCCTGTCGAGAAAGCTCCAACAGCCAATACTAACCCCGACGAGATTTCACCTGATGAATTCATTCCGATCGATGAACCCGATAATCCATAGCCCTGATTTGCAGCAACCTCTCGATTGAACCTTAACTTTTATTGAGCTGATTTAGTGCCGCCGACAAACGACGAAATCCCCGCGCCTCAGCCCACGCCCTTTGATTTGGACTTGAGCGATGCGGAAAACTCAAACAGCCTCTTACCTTGGCTGCACATCGACCCGCATGCGGGACGCTGGCTAGGGACCATTCGTGCCCTGATCGAACCGCGACTAGGCTCCAACGTACGCCTGCACATCGCGAACACAGAATTTTTTTCAGCCGAATCGCCAGAAATTCACCAAGGCCGCTGGAGCGTTGTTTCTGTGGTCGTGGATCGCGGCAACCTTTTGTCGACATGGCAAACGCTAACGATCGCCAGAACGCGTCTAAAAGGCTCCATACGCCTTTCCCTGGGGGGAGACAATTCCCACTGGCTCCATCGCAGCTTGCTGGAAGCGGGAGCCCAGCTCCATGCTGATGATCAATTGGCATTCTGCCGTCTTCTACCTACACTGCTTGGTAGGGCGAAAAACATCTCGCCTCTAGCCTTGATCGAAACCCCATGGTTGCCTAATCCGAGACTCCCTTAGAGCGACTCGATGCTGCGAATCTTTCCCTTTCGCACTTAGGCAACCGATGGTCGCCCACTGCCTCTTGTGAAAGTGTTTTTGAGTCGAGCCATGAATCAATCCCCACTGACCCTCGCAGCAATTGAACAGGTAATCGGAACCTTAGCAGATCCAGAAACCGGCCGCCCCCTGAGCCGTACCGACCAAGTACGCAATCTCCAGTGGACCGATCACCGATTGAGCGCCGAAATCGCCCTGAGCTCTCATAGTTTGCCGATCGCGGATGAATTTATCGAGCGAGCTCGTGAACAGATCCAAGCGAAGCTTCCCGATCTTACGGAAATCGTGCTGACGACCACTTCCCTTGATCGCCCACCACCGACCATTGGACAAATCGGCCTGCGAGCTAAATCGGTCATCGCGGTTGGATCGGGTAAAGGTGGCGTTGGCAAAAGCACCATCGCTGCGTCGATCGCACTGACACTTAAGAATTTTGGATGCCGCGTCGGATTAATGGACGCCGATATCTACGGTCCAAGTATCCCGCATCTACTCGGCCTCGAGGGTCGCCCGGAAATTCTCGATGGCAAAATTCAGCCTCGTATGCTTGGTAATATGCCGGTGATGTCGATGGGCTTCCTTGTCGAGAAAGAACAAGCCGTTATCTTTCGCGGTCCAATGCTTCATGGCGCGATCACGCAGTTCTTGCGCGATACCAACTGGGGCCCTCTCGATTATCTGATTATCGACATGCCTCCAGGCACCGGCGATATCGCCCTGACACTCTCGCAACTCTTACCCCTTACCGGCGCAGTCGTAGTTTGCACGCCGCAAGAAGTAGCACTACTGGATGCCGTAAAAGCGATCTCGATGTTTCAGAAAACAAAGATCCCGATCCTCGGTGTTGTCGAAAACATGAGCGGCTTTATCTGTCCCGATAATGGCAAACGATACGACATATTCGGTCATGGCGGCGCTCGCCGCAAAGCAGAAGAACTGCAAGTTCCTTTCCTCGGCGACGTGCCGATCAATATCGCGATGCGCGAACAATCCGACGAAGGAAATCTGGATCAGGTCGTAAAGGACCCTATCTGCGGAATTCCTCTTCAAAAAATTGTTCGCACGCTGGTCCGCGATCTATCCCATCGCGCTTCCTCAACGCCCGCATCGATCTCGCTCCCCGTGCTGGGATGATTCACTGGAATTTCTCACTGGGACGATCATCGGCTGGGACGGTCTCTGAATGAGGCCTGCTG
>JBEGUT010000441.1:0-4262 GCA_041178745.1 Planctomycetota bacterium
CCGCGCCAGTCTCCGGCGCGCTTCTTATCTTCACGAGAAGAAAAAGCTGTAAGCTTTGCAACCTCGCTGCGTTGATAGGCGAGATAATGAATCCAACCCATGAACCCGACACCAGCTAACCCGACTCTTATCATAAGATCTATCTCACTATCAAATTACTCGACACTTGAAGGTTTCATCTTTTGCGCTGGGCTCGATCTTCATCTGCCATGGCGGTGCTGCTTCACAGGCAGCGAGAACGCTGGAAAAACGATGTCTACACAGTGACATGTCCATGGGAAGCATTCATATGGACTAGTCATTGTTGATCAATTTGAGGAATCGTTGGTACGCTTCTTCCCAGGCGGCAGCGTTTTTCGGCTCGTAGACTGCAATTTCGTCACTCTGTCGAATCTTTGCCCGAACTGCTGTGAAGTCTGCAAGTTCGCCAGCTCCGATCGCCTGCATAGCAATATTACCTAGAGCAGTTGCTTCTACTGGTCCAGCGATCACGGTGCGTTGGCAGACATCGGCCGTCATCTGGCACAGCAATTTGTTTTGCGTGCCACCTCCAACGATATGAATCACTTTCTTCGTACAACCTGTTAATTGCTCAAGCCAACCGAGGCATAAGCGATATCGCATCGCCAAGCTTTCCAAGGTGCATCGTGCCACGGCAGCATCGGTTTCCGGGATAGGTTGTCCGGTACGTTTGCAGTAAGAGCGAATCGCTTCAGGCATATTTGCCGGTGCCACGAAATCTTTATGGTCAGGATCGATTAGGCTTCGTAGTGGTGCCGATTTACCTGCGATTTCAACGAGGTGATCCCAGTCGTAGGTGCGGCCTTCCCGTACCCATTGTTCACGGCATTGTTGGAAAACCCATAGTCCAGCAATGTTTTTCAGCAATCTAGTACTTCCACCAACTCCCGCTTCGTTGGTGAAGTTTAAATTCATGCAAACATCATTGATATAGGGGCGAGGTACCTCGACTCCCATCAAGGACCAGGTTCCCGAACTGATGTAGCACCAGTCAGGTTTCTCTGGTGCGAATTGATCGGCAGGAATCGCCAAGACGGCTGCAGCGGTGTCATGGGTCGGCGGAAGGATAACATCAGCGGCGCGAATTCCTGTCAATTCGCGAACCGACTTTTGAATCGTGCCCAGTCGTGTCCCGGGATCTAGCGGTTTGGCGAACAGCGGGGGAGGAATGATTAGTGCCTCTAGTATCTTCTTCGACCAATCCCCTGTCGTTGTATTGAACAGCTGTGTCGTGCTCGCGTTGGTTCGTTCATTGCTAAGCTCGCCGCTGAGTAGCCAATGAAAAACATCGGGCATCATTAAGAATCGATCGGCGATATCCAATTGCACAGAGTTTTCAAGTCGCATGGCGAGTAGCTGGTATGCAGTGTTGATCTCCATGAACTGTATACCTGTCTCTGCGAAAATCTCTTTTCGCGAGATATACTCGAAGGCCCGCTCGAGCATCCCAGTCGTTCGTTGATCGCGATAGTGGTAGCAAGGGCCGACGAAATCCTGGAGCGAGTCGAGTAAAGCGTAATCAACCCCCCAGGTGTCGACGCCGATACTCTGAATCGAGTCGCCGTATTTCTTAGCCGCGAGCGACAATCCTTTCATTGTCTCTTGCCACAGTCCGAGCACATTCCACAACAATCGTTTCCCCGCGGAGATTCCTCCATTGGAAAATCGGTAGACCTCTTCCAGTTCGATACTGTTCGGAAGTATTCGGCCTGCTAGAACCCGGCCACCAGAAGCACCAAAATCAACAGCTATACGAATGGGGGAAGGACTCATGCGCGATCAATTTCAAAAATATAGGAGAGAGAATATTGGTGACGGAGAAAATATTTGGCCCTACACCGGTTGCTTCTCAAAATGTTTTCCGGTGGCCTGGCAGTAGCCGATATTCTGACAAACCTGCTACCAATCCGCTACCACCAAGGCCACTGTAAAAAAGATTACAAAAAATAAGTTGTCATGGATTGGGGATATTGTCCGATCGTTAGTTTTGGCAATCCGTCAGAAAGTTTTGTGCAGCCTTCTAGTAATTCGTCTTATCGCAGTTTCAATACCTCTAAACCCCGTTTTTTACGCTGCTATACGCCGACTTTTAGGGTATCCACCTCTTGGTGTCGACCGGAACAGCTTTTCTGAGTTCGACGTATCCTGCCAGGTATGAGCCCAGGGCAAAGTTCAAGCCCATAACTGATTCGCTTAGACTTGAAATTAGAAACGGCTTTGGATGGACTCATTCGAGATGTCGGCGTGATCCAGATAAAGACATCGTAGCGATGTAATGGAGAGAGGCACTCGGTAGCGTTGCGTAATGAGATGCTACTTTTGTTCGTAGCATAAATCTGTGAGGGCTTTGCAAAGAGTTTACTTGTTGCGAGTTGATTGGTTTTATATCAACCGTGGTACTTCGCCGAACTGTCTTGATTCGAGCAGCAGTATTAGCGAGTGAATCCGAGGAAGAAGCTAAACACTTGACGATCGTCGGTATCTGCGTAATTGACAGGAACAGCAAAGTCAAACGCCAGCGGTGCAGGTCCCATGGCTGGAATCATGACTCGTAAACCGATCCCTGGAGAAACACGGAAGTTTTGCGAATTCAATTCGATATTCTGCTCAACCGTACCGTAATCAACGAACGCGATTCCTCGGAGCATATCATCGGCGGTGAGCGGGAAGACGTATTCCAGCGACCCTAACATTTGGAATCTACCCCCGACGACCACACCGCTATCAGTTGGGCTGGCTCCACGGAAGCTAAAACCGCGCATCGTGCTGTAACCACCAGCAAAGAAGTTTTCGAAAATCGGCGTATCTTCACCGCTGAATCCGAGTTTCATTGAATGAGCAAGCACATGGCGACCGCTACCGTCAGCTCTTTCTCGAAGCAAGAAATAATTGGACAGGTTGACCATACCTCGTGGGAAATTGAAATCGCCAAAGACTTGGTCATAGATCAATTCGAGTAAGTGACCTTCTGTTGCCATATAAGGATTATCGCGGGTGTCGTGGGCGAGACGGAAGCGTCCGGTAAACAATTCGTTGCTACCTAGGACGCTATCCAGTTCCTGGACGCCGGAAACACGCGGGTCATAAATCTCAACATTCTCGCCTCGCAATTCCGAGGAAATCGAGAGGTCAGGAGTCAATTCATAGCCCAGCATCAAGCGGCCGCCGAGGCGTTGTTCGCTCCAATCGCGATATCTTCTTGTGAATAGGAATCCACCCACCGACAAACTTACGGGCAAATATCCGAATAGATTGCGTTCTGTCCAGTTCACCGTATAACGTTCGACACGATTACCTGGCATCAATTCCAAACGGAAGTTTTGACCCGCGCCTCGCCATGCCCTCCCGCTCCAGACATCTTCCCAGCTTGTCGGAGGACGTCGGAAATCGAAGTTGCGTTCTTCCACGATGAACTGACCGGCGACACCTAAGTCGCTGTTTACCGAGCCACCGAGCATCACACGACCGGTACGGTCTTCTTGTACATAGACATCGATCGGAGCCGTTCGCTCGCGAGGCTGGTATCGAGGAAGGATAGGTGAGGATAAGTCAGGTACTCCCGTATTTGGGTCTACGGCGAATGGTGCAACCGTTTGTGGTTGACCAGCGACTGGCACTCCACTTAAGTTTGAGCCAGAAGGATCTTGATAATTTGCTGTCGAGGAATATCCACCAGTGGATGTGTAGCCCGATGTTCCAGTGGCATAACCGTTACTGGTGGTCGAAGCTGGTGTAACGGCAGCTGGTGAGGCTTGAGATGGTGGAAGCGGATTTCGGAAGTAACTGCCGGAGCCGGCGTCGGTCTGTGGATAGGAAACGCCATTAGGTGCATTTGCAGGGGGATTCGTAGCCGGTAATCCACTGACAGGATTTTGCCCACGCACCACATCTAATTGGCCGAGGCTCGATGGAGGATTGCCGCTTCCGTTTGGGCTGGCTTGTGGCACATTGTATGGTGCGGTCTGAACGAATGCGAGCGACTCCTTGCTCGGCGCTACTGTATAATGCTTTGAGGATGCATTGCTCGACCGTACCGCCGCGACGGAACCTGTCTGCGGCACTTTAGGCGGCTGAAACGTTTGGCATCCGATCATCGCAAGCGGCAGTACAGCAATTGCTGTAAGTCGCTTCGCGAAAACTCGTTGCATTACCAAAGCGAGCGCCATGAACTATCCTTGTTCGAGCGAGTGAGGTTCTGTTGCCAGTGGATTTTGTGGATACTTTGTCAGGAAACTAAATTT